>CASDXH010000022.1 GCA_949285105.1 uncultured Mycoplasma sp.
CATCTTTGTTTTCTGGTTTTTTTGACATAACTCACTCCTAAAATTTATTTTAAACTTTTTTCTAAGAATGAGTTTCTCCAAAAAATGAGACAGTACCTTATGCTTATTTGCATTTATAAATTAAAACTATATTTGACTCTTTTTAATGTGCAATATTTCTTCAAGTTTTTTAATTTGTTTATTTAAAGAAACAGTTGGATCATTATTTTTTTCTTTTTTTCCCATGTATACATAAATATAAATAATTGTTGCAAAGAAAACAATTAATGAAGAAATAGCAATATTTAAAAATCCTGTAAACATCATTAAATAATAACTGTCAACTGCTTTAGAAATCGCACTCATAGAATAAAGCACTGGATAGAAAGTAATAGTACCTTGCATTAACGATAAAACAAAGTTCATAAAGTTTTTTCCTGTTGATTGAAATAAACTTAATCCTCCAACAGATAAACCAATAAAAGGCATTTGAAACATCATTGACATCAATAATAAAATAAGCATCATTGTAGCTTGATCTTTTTCATTTTCTTGAACAGGAGCAAAAAAGTTTAAAACAGATTCTGATGAAAGCGAAGAGAAAACTAAAATGTTTACAATTAGTGAATAAAAGATTCCATAAAGCGTTCCAATTCAGTAAGCTTTTTTGACTCTAGCATATTCTTTATTTGCGTAATTATATGAAAGAATTGGTCTCATTCCATCAACAATACCAAAGATAGCAAAAAATAATAAGTTATATAAAGGGCTTGCCACAAGCTTTGTTAAAATCGCTAAAGCAATTGGACCATTAGTTATGTTATTAAAAGTCCCATACAATACAGAAAGATATATAACATTGGCAATTGCTAACGAAAGTTCTCTTAAAAAAGTTCCAGAACCTAAAGATATTGAGATAACCAACATTTTAAAATCAATTTTAAATTTCTTTAAAACAATAAAATTTACATTGGTAATGTTTTTATTCTGTAAAACAATTATATAAATTACTAGTCCAAAAAAGTTTGTAACAAAACCTATAAATGTAGCAATTGCTGATCCTATCATTCCAAGTTTTGCATATATTAATATTACATCTAAAACTATATTAAAAATATTAGCAGTAATAGCTATAACAGTAATTCATATGTTTTTACCCTCGCTTCTTAAAAAGAAAGCAAATAAATTAGCTAAACACATAAATATAATTGTTGAATTTAGAAAGTATAAATAATTTTCAGTTTGTTGTATTGAACCATAATAATAGTATTTGTTATATAAAGTTATTGTTTCTGATGCATTAGGAATAGTACTTAAAGAATTTCTAATTTCATCACTTGGAAAAACATAATTGTATTTATCTCCTACAGGAATAATTGAAGTAAGAATTGGATGTTGAATTAAAATCATCAACCCCGTAGCAATAAGTGAAAATATGATAGTAGAGTAAAAAGAAGTTCTATAAACATTATCTCTTTGTTTGTGATCGTTTTTAGCATAGGCTCTACTATATAAAACAGAAGCACCAGAACTTATAAGATAACCAAAGGAAATAACAATTAAATTAAATATTCCAATTAAATTAGCAGCATAGCTTATAAAGTTCTGATTGTTAAATAAAGTAAAACCCCAACGACTTTGATCAATCTTATCAGCAGTTAACTTTTGAATTATTTCATTCATTTGTTCTAGTATTGGCATTTGTAATGAATCAAAATATTTCTGATAATAATCAACTCCCATTTTAGGAATAAGATAAATCATTAGCAACTGATCAATGAAAATATAAATTCCAAAAAGTAGAGTTAATAGCAATGATGGAAGAACCACTCTAGAAGATAGTTTTCACATATTTTGTTTTGCATAAAACTCATTAACATTAGAACCTATTTTTTCATTAAAAATCTTTTTGACAAGTGACATAGTTACTCCAACTATTTATTTAAGAATATATATTTAAAATAAAAAAGAAGTTTTTAAAACTTCTTTAAAAACAATTATTATCTAGTGCCAGGTCTTGGTGGCATTGGACGTTGTGGACCCATTGGACCCATAGGTCTTGGACCTTGAGGACCATTAGGCATTGGTCTTCCACCAGCTAATTGTGGAGCTGGTCTAAATCCAGGTTGAGCTGGACCCATAGGTCTTGGACCTTGAGGACTATTAGGCATTGGTCTTCCACCAGCTAATTGTGGAGCTGGTCTAAATCCAGGTTGAGCTGGACCCATAGGTCTTTGACCTTGTGGACCGTTTGGCATTGGTCTTGGACCTTGTGGAGTAGCCATAGGTTTTTGTTGGTTCGTTGTGTTTGGAACCGGTCCATTATTTGGTCTATTGTTATTTAATAATGGATTAGGATTGTTTATGTTAACAACTACTGGGTTTTGTTGTTGACCTAAATCTTTTCTTGCATCAAAGTCTTGATCTTGAGCTTGATAGTTTCTTGCTAACTTATTGTAATAAGTTACAAAGAATACTAATAATACAAGCAATACAACTCATAGCGCAGTACAAACCATTGTTGAGTAAAAGATACCACCACTTAAAGAATCTGTATCTTTTGCTGTAAATATTTCATTGAATCTTGGTCCTAACACGATTCATAACCCAATCACCAAACCAGATAGCATAATAAATGCAGAACCAAGTCCGTATGAGGCAATTGAATATTTTTTAACTTTTGCTTCACTTACATTTTGCATATAAATCCTTAAAATAACTATATTAATTATTATATCTCACTAAAGATAAAAAACAATTAATTATATATTAAATAATATTCTAAAGGTATTACCAATTTGGTCTGTTTGAGTGTTAACTACATCGTATGGGAACATCACAACAACTTCAAAGACAAATACACTTAATATTTGAGTTGATAAATATCTTAGTTTTAAATCAACAATTAGATGAAGGTGAACTACTGATTGTAGTTTGGATCATTTTTAATTCTGTCACTAACTAATATATATCTATTAACTAAGTGTTTTACTTTATCATCAGCAACTTTTAAAACAGCACTTCAAATGTATTGGTGTTTGTTAGTTAAGTCTGCTGTATAAACAGCATATCTTCATAGTGTATCATGAACTAAACTTCTTCAAGTATCATATTTTAAATCCTCAGTAAGTGGTTCTCATTTAAATGAAAGTTTATCGATGTATACATCATCATCATAATATTGGTAATCACCAAGAACTTTGTTCTTGTCATAGAATGTCATATTTTGTAACACTTTATGTCGCTATTCTAATGCATAATATGTAATGTTATTAGCTGCATTTTATTGTCATGCAAATCAGTGAATTATCATGCAATTGAAATATAACCACCGGATTAATCTAACCATATTTTTAATTTATGAGGAATTGAATATCCAAAGTAATATAGATCATTTTCAAATTTTGGTTTAGCTCATAGTTGTTGATTATTTGCTTCATATGTGAAAACAACTCTATCATTTTTAGTAAATTTAATGTAGAAGTATGCAATACTTGCTCTAGAATCATGAAAAAATTCTTGAAGAGTTGGATTTTTTTAAAGACTTAAAAATACATTACCAACTGCTTTTAAAGAAGCCATTATAATCTTTTGTTGGTAGCTTGCAAATTAAGCTATGTTATTTGCAATCTCTTCTTTTGTTAATCTATTTCTATATAAATTAAAATTTGATCATCATATACTTGTCTATAGTTTAATTGATTAGTTAGTCCAAAGAATTCGCTTAAGAAAATATAAAAAAAGTTTTTTGGCGTAAATTAAAAATTATGAATCACATAAGATTTAACTTTAATGTCATTATTGTTGTAACAATTAAATAAATAAGATAGAGCTAAATTTAACACCTAATAAAAATCTATTGTTGTATGAATTAATTGCTAAATTAAATGGAACATTATTAATTAGAATTTCAAAATAACCAGAACCATTGGGAGCAATATCAAAAGTAAAACCGTTGAAAGTAAAAGTTATAATTGAAGCTAGTAAGTTAAGGGGTTTAATTTTTACATGAAGGTGAACATTTCTAGTGTAGTCTTAACTCACTCTAACAATAGGTTAGAAAAAGGCATTGCAATTTTTTACCATTTGTTTTTCATAAAGAATTTAAATAAAATATTAAGTCTTTTTTATATCATTAGCTGAAACAATTTGTTCATACGTTTTCACACTGACATATTGTTTAAATAGTCATCATTATTTTGAACTGTATTATTGTTAGCTTTTATTATTGAAAGATCTTGATTAATAGATGGGACCATTAACTATGTTAGTTGATGTTTCACTTGAAGAAAGTTCAATAGTACTATCTGTGTATTATTTTCTGTATTGTCATCTTTATCAGTGTTGTTATCATTTTTATTATTTCCATTAAGTAATTCATTTTTCTTTATAGATTGCGTTAAAGATGTAACAGCAAAACTTCTAATTGATGGGGCTGCACTAAATGATAGAAGACCAAAGAATTTACTTTTTAATTTCATACATAACTCCCTAATATTAAAACTACCCTTATTTTTGTTGTAAGTAAATCTACAATAAAAAATAAATTATTTAATTTAAATTAAGTTCTAAAAATACGAATTAAATTAGATTGGAAAAATAATTTTTAATTTACATATAATCTTATATAAATTAAAAAACTCACAGTTATTTATATGCATATATAACTATGCATTGATAACTGTAAGTTAATTTCTAATCGTTTTTAAACATTAATTCAATTAATGTGTCTATATCTAAATTTTCATAATAAAAGTTCAGATCAACAAGACTTATGATTTTTTTTATGTTTTCTATACTATATGTTGTTCCAATAAATAACTCTTTTAAGTTTTTAAAATTAAAAGCAAATAAACTATCAGTGTAAAACTCTATATTTTTTATTTTTGTGTTTTCAAGTTGTAAATCAACTTGCAATAAACCTGATGGCAACTTAACTTTATTACTATAATTAAATTCATAAGTTTTACCAAAATTATATTCGTATGAATCAAACTTGTTTTTTTTAATTTCATTAACTTTATCAATATTTCTAAAATTAATTAACTGACATTTAGTGTTATATTTAGCTTCAAAATAATTTATCATTTGGCTGATAAAATGTTCTAACTCAACATTATATAAGTTCTTTATATTAGTAACTCTACTTTTAACTGATTCTATTCCTTTTGAAGCAAGTTTAGTTTTATCAACATTAAGTGCACTTGATAAAACTAAAAGATTTGTATCAAATAATATACAGCCATGAAGTAAATAATCATTTTGATAAAAATAAACTGCATTACCAACAACTTTGAATCCATCAACCATTATGTCATTTCTTCCACTAAAAGAAGCATTTAAACCAATAGAAATAAAGAAATCCAGTATTTCTTTTAGACAAGTCTCAAACTTGAATTTACTTTTACTATTTCTTTTAATGAAAGTAAAGTTAATATTACCATCATCATGATAAACAGCACCACCACCACTCATTCTCCTTAAAACAGAAATATTGTTTTCTGAAGTATATAGTTGGTTTATTTCAGTGTGGGCGTTTTGGTTATTACCTATAATAATTGCATTTCTATTTTGTCATATAAGAAAAAGATCTTCATTAAGAAGATCTTTATCATACTTTAATAAATATTCTTCGCTTGCCAAATTATAATAGGGATTATTATCATTATTCATTCTAATAATTTTCATTACAATTACCAATTAGAATCATTTTTTGTCTTTAAAGTTTTCCATTAATAGTTTTTTAGCAGATTCTCATATTGCTTCACTAACAGTAGGGTGTGGGTGAATTGTATTTGCAAGTTCATATACAGTTAACTCACTTTCCATTGCAAGAGCAATTTCAGCGATAATATCACTTGCAGTAGATGCTATAATGTGACATCCTAAAATTTCACCTGTAGTTTTATCAACCATTAATTTAATAAAACCAACTTGACTACCATCAGCTAATGCTTTACCTATATGAGACATAGGTGTTTTAACTTTATAGTATGGAATATTTTTTGCTATTAACTCTTCTTCTGTATAACCAATAGAAGCAACTTCTGGATGAGTATAAATACATGAAGGAACTTTTAAAGGTACATATTTATTTGGTTTTCCTAAAATAGTATCAACAGCTACCATAGCGTTTTTATGCGCAGTGTGAGCTAACATGATTCTACTTGTACAGTCACCAATAGCATAAACATTATTTAAAGAAGTTAACATATGTTCATCTGTAACAATGAAACCTCTATCAACTTTTAAGTTAAGTTTGTTTGCAAGATCTACATTTGGAATTCTACCAACAGATACTAAAGTTACATCAGCTTCATCATACTGAGTTGATCCGTCTTTTTCATAAACAATTTTGTTGTCTTTGAATTCAATAACTTTTACATCTGTGTGGATTTTAATTCCTTTTTCTAAAAGTAATTTAGTTATTTCATTTGATATGTCTTTATCTAAAACTTCAAGGATTCTATCTACACCTTGAAGAATTGTAACTTCACTTCCAAGTTCAGCATATAGTAATGCAAATTCAACACCAATAACACCACCACCAATAACAGTGAATTTTTTAGGAATAGATGTTAAATTTAAAGCTTCATCTGAAGTAATGATTTTGTTAGTTTGGTATCCAATATCAAAACCAGGAAGATTAAGTTTTCTAGCTTCACTACCTGTAGCTAAAATTAACTTATCAAAACTGTATTGTTCTCCGTTAACTGAAATAGTGTTGCTATTTACAATATCAGCATTACCCATTACAACATCAACTTTAGCCATTTTCATAAGGCCACCAATACCCATTTGAAGTTTAGAAACAACTGAATTTTTTCTTGCTTGGATTCTTTCTCAATTTAAAGATATAGAGTTTAAGTTTATACCATCAACACCAAAATCAATTGCATGTTTAATGTATTCATTTACCATTGAAGATTTTAATAACGTTTTAGTTGGGATACATCCCTTATTAAGACAAACTCCACCGAATTTATTCTTTTCAACTAACATAGTTGAAAGACCTTGTTTAGATGCATATTCTGCAGCAATATAACCACCAGGACCAGATCCTACAACTATAAGATCATATTTTTTCACTTTATAACCTTTAAATTAAATAAATAGTAAAGTGAAATTTTCTAGATATTGTTTTACTAAACCAACAAATCTAGCAATGTCACCACCATCAACTCATCTATGGTCTGCAGCAACTGTCAAGTACATTACTTTTCTTTCTACAAAATGTAGTCCAACTCTTTTAGCTTTGTTTTCTAGAGTACCAATTCCAGCAATAGCAATTTCTGGATGTTTAATAACTGGAACACCAAAAGAAGCTCCAAGAGAACCGTAATTAGAAATTGAGAAAGTACCCCCAGCTAAATCACTCATTTGGATTTTTTTAGTTCTAGCTTTTTCAGCTAATAAAGTAATTTCTTTTGCAATATCTAAAACTGATAATTTATCAGCATTTTTGATGTTTGGAACAATTAAACCATCTTTAGTATCAATTGCAATACCGATGTTAACTGCACCTTTTTGAATAATGTGTCCATTAGCTTCATCTACATGTGAATTGAATGTAGGGTATTTAACTAATGCTTTTGAAATAGCTTTTACAATGAATGGTAATAAAGTTAATTTAATACCTTCTTGTTCTAAGATTAAATCTTTAAATTTGTTTCTTTGATCTCATAATTCTGTAACATCAATTTCCACAGCTAAATTAGTATAAGCTACATTGCTTCAAGATTCTTTCATAGCTTTAGCTATAGCTTTTCTCATTGGAGTAGTTTCAATAGCTTTATCTTCTCTTGTAGCAATTGATGTTTGAGAAATATTTGCAGTCATAACTTCTGTGTTAACAACTGGAGTTGAAACAACTGTTTGTGTTACTGTACTTTGTACAGTTTCAGTTGAAGAAGAACCATTTGACATTAAGCTTAAAATATCTTCTTTTAAGATTCTTCCAGATGGACCTGTACCTTTAACTGTAGATAAATCTACATTGTGTTCAAGTGCTAGTAATCTAGCAACTGGACTTGCTAATACATCAGTGTTGTTGTATGTTGAAGTTTCATTACTTGAAGAAGACATTTCAACTTGTTGACTTCCAAAAGATGGAAGAACATTATTTGAAACTTTAACTTCACCAACTACAGAAGCACCTACTTGTTCTTTAGATTCTTCTTTCTTTTCTTCTACTGCTGGAGCAGTTGGAGCTGGAGCAGCTGTTGAACCACTTCCTGTATCAATTAAGAACAATTCTTGACCAACGTGAATGTTGTCTCCAACTTTAATTAAAATTTTAGAGATTGTTCCATTTACTGGAGATGCAATTTCAGTGGTAACTTTATCTGTTTCTACAACGATAATGTTTGTACCATCTTTAACAGTATCACCTTCTTTTACAAGAATTTCCCCAACTTTTCCTTCATGAATTCCTTCACCAATATCTGCAAATTTAAATGAATACATTTTCTTACTCCTTAGTGTTAATTAATTCTAGTGCTTTTTCAATGATTTGTTCAGGTGTAACAATAAAGTATTTTTCACCTTGTGCTCAAGGAACAGTAATGTCTCAACCTGTAACTCTTGCAGGAGCAGCTTTTAAGTTATAGAAAGCTAATTCATTAACTAAAGCAATAATTTCAGCTGAAACACTGTGAGATTTAACAGCTTCATTTACAACTAAAATTTTTCCTGTCTTTTTAACTGATTTAATAATTGTTTTAACATCCATTGGTTTAATTGTTCTTAAGTCGATTAATTCAATACTTACGTTTGGATGAGTTTGTTTAATCTTACTAATAGCTTCTAAACAATCATGAACTTGTGGTCCATAAGTTACAATTGTTAAATCATTACCTTCAAACATAACATTAGCTTTTCCAATTTGAACTTCATATAGTTCTTCAGGAATTTCTTGTTTGAATGATCTATAAATTCTTTTTGGTTCAAAGAAAATAACTGTATCTGGATCATTAATAGCAGCTGTCATTAAACCTTTTGTATCATAAGGTGTTGAAGGAATAACAACTTTAATTCCAGGAATATGAGCATAGATTGCTTCTATAGCTTCTGAGTGGTGTTCAAGAGCTTTAACACCACCACCAAATGGCATTCTAACAACCATTGGTACAGTTCATCTTCCTCTTGATCTGTTTCTCATTCTTGCAGCATGACAGAATAATTGTTGCATAGCTAAGAAAGAAAAACCTTCGAATTGAATTTCAATAATTGGTTTTAGTCCAGCAATAGCTGCACCTACTCCCATACCTGCAATTGCAGCTTCAGCAATTGGAGTATCAAATACTCTTTCTTCACCAAATAATTTTTGAAGACCTTCAGTAGCTCTAAATACACCACCTTCAAAACCAGAGTCTTCTCCTCATAATAAGATGTCAGGATTTTTTTCCATGTTAAGCTTTAAACTATTATTTAAAGCTTCAATGTTGTTTACTGTAATTTTACCCATGGCTATTTACCTCCAAAAATTCTTTTAGCTTCTTCTTTTTGTTCTTTTAATTCATCGTAATTTTCAGCGTATGTGTAGTCGAAAATTTCGTCAATTGTAACAGTTTTTTTACTTTCCATAATAGGAACAGATTCATTAATTTCATTTTCAATTTTTTCAACAATTGAGTCTAATTCAGATTGAGTTGCAACACCATTGTTTAAAATGTATTTTTCTAATCTTGCAATTGGATCTTTTTTATTGTTTTCTTGTTCATATTCTTCTGTTCTATATATTCTTGGGTTATCAGCTGTTGTGTGAGGCCCTTGTCTATATGTAACAAATTCAATTAAGATCGGTTTTTTATTTGTTAGAACATATTCTCTAGCAGCAACAAAAGCTTCGTAGCTTGCAAAAATATCGTTTCCATCAACTTTAATATAATCCATACCAGCAGCAATAGCTTTAACAGCTAAATCAGTGTTGAAAGTTTCTTTTGCTGTTGGAGTTGAAATAGCTCATTGATTGTTGTTAATACAGAAGATAGTTTGAACCCCTCTTACATTAGCAAAATTCATAGATTCATAGAATTCACCTTCAGATGTACCACCATCACCAATAACTGTAACAGCAACGTTTGGTTTTCTTTTATAAGCTAAAGCTAAACCAATACCTGCAGCTTGTGAGTATTGTGCACCAATTGTAATGTTTGGAGGTAAGAAGTTGATTCCTTCTGGAGCAACGTTTCCATATTCATTACCATTTCACAATAACATAAGTTGTCATGGTTTAATTCCCATTGTTAATGCTACAGCACCAGATCTAAAAGCTGGTACATAATAGTCATCTTTATCCATACCAAAAGCTGAAGCAACTTGTAAAGCTTCTTCACCCATGTTAGGTGGGAAAGTTAACATTCTACCTTGTCTTTGCATTTGTAACATTTTTTCATCAAGTTTACGGCTTAACTTCATGAAATAAAATGCTTTTAAAATTTGTTCATTTGATAATGGAATTTTATAACCAGTTTTAGTTATGTTACCATTAATATCTAAAACAGAATAAGTTTCTGTTCTTTTATCAAATTTATTTATAAACATACTATTCCTTCTTTCTATATATTTATACAATATTAATTTTACTCCATATAATTTAATAAATAAAAATAATTTGCATATATAACTATTTTTTTATAAGTTAGTGATTTTCATTAAAAAAGCATGACAAATACATAGTAATTAATGGTGTTTTATTACATTTTATATACTTTCTTATATTGTATATGAAGGTAAAAATACTCTATTTTTAGTACAAAAAATGAAACCATATGTATTAATAAATTTACTTAATAAATTTTTATAAAAGTGTGCTGCAGACATTTTTGCTCTTACAGTATATTTTGATAATAAATATTATTAATACTTCTAAAAAGTATGCATATATAAAGTCATGATTTTATTTATCTAATAATTTTTTTATTACAGGAAAATTAAATCTATACACATTTTCTAATAATGGGAGGTCCTCCAAAATTTTTTTATGTTTAAGTGTAAGATACCCATGATGACTTATAAAGTTGTATTGGGGGTACTTTTCATTCAATTCTAAATCTTCATTATCTTTTAAATGTTTAGCTACAATTGATGCAGCAGAAATTGTAAAACTTGTTGCATCACCTTTAGTTATATTAATTTGTTCAATTGAATTATTTTCAATTTTTTCATAATCTGTTAAAACAATGTCATAAAAACCTGTGAGTTCATTTGTTATTTCAAGCATTGCTTTTTTTGTATCTTGTTTGGGATTGAATATATTTTTTGGTAAAACTTTGACACATTTAAAGTGAAGCGAGTTATTTAAAATTTCCTCTGCAAGTTTTCTTCTTTTTTCAACTGATTTTATTTTTTTTGAATCTTTTATTTCATCATTAAAATATGATGGTTTCAATATTAATCCAACAACAAATAAAGAACCTGCAACACACCCTCTGCCAACTTCATCAATTCCCAAAATATTTGGATAATTCTGTCTTAAGTCAAAATCATATTTATAAAGGTCATTAAAAATTTTTTTCATATTATTAATATTAATTTATTTAATCGAAAATTAATCTAGTTTTTCAAATAATAAAAATAGGTATCTCAATAAAAATAATTGTTAATCAGTCATTTAATAAAGTAATATAATTTTTTTATATTTGAAATTAACGAAAGGAACAATATGTCTATAATAAACACAATCAAAAAAGAACTTTCAAATAATAGTTTTAAAAAACCATTAATAGTTTTTGCTGAAGGTTGAAACCCAATAATCCAACAAGCAGCATCAACATTAAAAAACGAAGGAATTATTGAACCACTTTTAATCTTTAGAACTGCTGAAGAATTCAACAATTCAAACAACGTTTCTAATGTTAGAAACATTATTTTAAATCAAAATGATTTATCTAAGTATGCAAATTTCTTATATGAACTTAGAAAAGAAAAAGGTATGACTTTAGATGAAGCTAATAATTTAGTTATGCAACCCAATTACATGTGTTCGCTAATTGTTAAATTAGGAGAAGCTGATGGTGCAATTTGTGGAATTGAATATACTACAAAGGATACATTGAGACCAGCTTTACAAATTATTAAAACATCAAAAGATTCAAAAATAGTTAGTAGCATCTTAATTCTTGAAAAAAATGATGAAACATTATTTTACTCAGACGTAAGTTTAGTTATTGATCCAACAGCTGAAGAACTTGCAAACATTACTGATAATGCTGTTAAGTTTGTAGAAAAAGATTTAGAGCTTGTAAATAACAAAGTTGCTATGTTAAGTTATTCAACTAACGGAAGTGGTGCAGGTGCATCAGTTGATAAAGTAAAACAAGGTTATGAAATATATAAAAGTACTCTTGCACATAAATACACTAAAACAGACGTATTCGGAGAGATTCAATTTGATGCAGCTTATGTTGATTCAGTGAGAAACAAAAAGGCTTCAAATTTAAATTGAAATAGTGGGGCAAATGTTTACATCTTTCCACAACTTGATTCTGGAAATATATCATATAAAATGATGCAAAGATGTGGTGGGTACGAAGTAACTGGACCAATTATCATTGGTTTAGACAAACCAGTTAATGATTTAAGTCGTGGTGCTGGTTTATATGAAGTTGTATCTTTAAGTTATATAACTGCATTACAAGGTTTAAAAAAACATTAATAATTCATTAACTAATAAGAACATCTCAACAAAATTTAAATTTTGTTGGTGTTCCCCCAACTGACATGTGAAGTGCAACACTTCTATGTTACATTAAACTCTCGACTTTATGATATAAGTTGAGAGTTTTTTATTTTAAATATTTTCTTGGTACATTTGATAAGCTGTTTTATAACCAAACATTTTTCTTGGGATGTTATTTATTTTTCATTCAAGAGTTTTAATTTTATCTTCGCTTACTAAACTGAAGTCAGTTCCCTTTTTATATCATCTTCTAATCAAACCATTTACATTCTCGTTAGTGCCTCTTTGGAATGAGGAATAAGGTTGGTAATAGTAAACTTTAAAGTTAAATTGTTTTGCTGTTATACCCATCATCTGAAACTCTAATCCATTATCAACAGTTATACTTTTGACTGGTAACTTTTCAT
>CASDXH010000023.1 GCA_949285105.1 uncultured Mycoplasma sp.
ATTCTAGTCATTGTTCTACTGTTAATTGTTTAGACATAAAAAGACAATAATTCCTTTCCTGATAATTGAATTATTGTCCAATTTTAATGTCCATGTTTAAAAAGGTGTTTTTTATTATGTACTAGTTAATTAATTTCATCAAACTAATCATTTCAATGGCTGTTTGAGCTGCTTCAAATCCCTTGTTTCCACTTTTTGTTCCAGCACGTTCAATTGCTTGTTCAATTGTATCTGTAGTTAATACACCAAATACAACTGGAACTTCTGTTTCTAACATTACATTAGCAATTCCTTTACTTACTTCACTACATACAAAATCATAGTGCGAAGTGCTTCCTCTAATTACAGCACCAAGACAAATAACTGCATCAAATCTATTTGTCTTAGCAAGTTTTTTAGCAACTAATGGAATTTCAAATGCCCCTGGGACATATGCAATGTTAATATCTTGTTCATTAACATTCATTCTTTTTAATCCGTCAACAGCTCCACCAAGCAATTTAGAAGTTATAAATTCGTTAAATCTTGAAACTACAATAGCCACTTTATAATTATTTGAAAAAAGTTTTCCACTTAATGTTTTCATATATTTACTCCTAAATAAAATTTAATTTCTTTCTTTTAAATAATATTGCAATTGTTTAATGCTTATCATTTTCATTTTTCATTTCTTTGCCTTTTTTAAAAGTTTATCATACTTCATCATTGTCCCATCATCATCCATTATTTCACAACATATACCGACTTCTTTAAGTCCTGCTAATTTAACAATGTCAATTGTTGCTTCTGTATGTCCGTTTCTAACAAGAACACCACCATCTTTAGCAACTAGAGGAAACATGTGTCCAGGTCTTCTGAAATCTTTTTCAATTGAATTATCATCACATAATTTAATAGTTGTAAGACTTCTGTCATAAGCTGAAATTCCTGTCGATGTATTGATGTGATCAATTGAAACAGTAAATGCTGTTTGGTGGTTATCTGTATTTGTAGAAACCATTTGATTCAATTTCAATTTTTCTGCAATTTTTTGAGAGACTGGACAACATATTAAACCTTTTCCATATGTTGCTATGAAGTTGATGTTTTCAGGAGTGGCATGTTCACCAGCACAAATAAAATCTCCTTCGTTTTCCCTATCTTCATCATCAACAACAATAATAATTTTACCTTTTTTAATATCTGAAATTGCATCTTCAACTTTACTTAATTTACTATTAATATTCATTATAGTTTCTCCTAGATTTCTTTTAATTTTTCTAATAAAGATTTTTTCTCTTGTTTATTATCAAGCATTTTTTCCACATATTTAGCTATACAATCATTTTCTAAATTAACCATGTTACCAATTTTCTTTTTTCCTAAATTAGTTACTGTCATTGTGTGGGGAATTATAGAAACTGTAAAGCTAGTGTCACTCACACTGACAACAGTTAAACTTATACCATCAATTGTTATAGAGCCTTTGTTAATAATATATTTTGTTATTTCTTTTGTTGTATTAATTTTATATATAAAAGCTATCCCGTCTTTTTTGATAGCACTTATAATTCCAGTACCATCAATATGACCTGATACTATATGTCCACCAAATCTTGAATTTGCAAGCATCGCTCTTTCCAAATTTACATATGAATTTTGTGTTAGTTTATGTAAAGTTGTTTTTCTAACAGTTTCATTCATAACATCTACTGTAAAAGAGTCATTATCAAATTTTGTTACAGTTAAACAAATTCCATTAACTGCTATACTATCACCAATATTACAATCTCTTAATACTTTATCAGCACTGATGGTAAGTAAAATTCCAGAGCTTGTTTTTGATATATTTTTTATTTTTCCAACTTCTTCAATTATTCCTGTAAACATTAGTACACAACCTCTCCCTCAATTACAACATCATTATCAATGGTTGAAACTTTTTGGTTAACTATTTTTATTGATTGCGATGGTTCATCAACACCTATTCCACCAATTGGTGAAATAGCATCAACACCCCCAAATATCTTTGGACACACATATATTTTTATATAGTTTACAAGTTTCTCCTCAATAAAATTTGAAGCAAGAGTTCTTGCCCCTTCAAGTACTATTGAATCAATTCCTATAGCACCTAATTTTTCAACAAGATCTTGAAGATCTAAATGGTTATTTTTCATTTTAATGTTTAAAACAGCTACATTATTTTCTAATAATTTTTCAGCTTTTTCATTATCACTGCTACAAGTTGCTACAATAGTTTTAACTTCGTTTGCTGTTTTAACAATGTTTGAAGTTAAAGGAAGTCTTAGATTAGTATCACATATTATTCTTACTGGGTTACGTTCGTTTTTTATTCTTGTTGTAAGCAATGGGTCATCAATTAATACTGTGTTTATACCAACCATTATTGCAGTGTTTTTATATCTATCTACACGATTTAAAAATAATGCTTTTTCGTTACTAATTCATTTTGATTTATTTGTTCTTGTCGCAACTTTTCCATCAAGCGTCATAGCATATTTAAGTGTTATGAATGGCTTTTTATTTTTTATAAAGTAAGCAAATGATCTAATTAAACTTTTACATTCATCTTCTAAAATGCCCAAAATAACATCTATATTATTTTTCTTTAATATTTCAACACTTTTACCAGAAACTAATGGGTTTGGATCTAGTGTTCCAATTACAACTTTTTTTATTTTTCTTTTTATTATTTCATCAAGACACGGTGGTGTTTTTCCAAAAAAGCAGCAGGGTTCTAAAGTAACATATAAAGTAGAATTTTCGCAAGACTCTGTTAACTTATTAAAAGCATTTATTTCAGCATGTTCTCTACCAAATAATTCATGATAACCTTCTCCAATTATTTTGTCATTTTTAACAATCACAGCTCCAACCATTGGATTGGGATTAACATATCCTTCGCCCTTATATGCTAATTTAATAGCCCTTCTCATATATTCAATATCTTTCATAGCTTCCTCTATAAAATAAAAAATGTCTTGAATAAAAATTCAGGACAAAACAATTATTTTTATAAAATAAAAAAACTATAAAAATAATCTTCTTTCATCCAGACTATACTGTCGGCTTTGGAATTTCACCAAATCATGCTATATTAGCTCGCGGGCTCTACCGCCGGTATGGAATCACACCAAACCCTGAAGATTTATTCTAAAACATTATATATAAAATATTTTTGTTTAGATAAAACAAAAATTTAATATCTATTAAAATCTGATATTCTCGTGTAACAAGGTAAAAAAATCATAAGCATTAAAGCTCATGATTACTAATTTCATTTCTTTAAAAAAGTGCTTTTATTAACTATATTTCTATATCAGTTCGAATTGTTTACAACTTTTAATAATTCAATAACTATAGTTTGAACAAAGGCAAAAACAAAAGCAATAATTATAAAATAAGAATAATTTATTGAAGTAGTTGATTGAGTAATAGTAACAGTATTGTTAACTATACTTATGCTTTCAATTGTTCTAACATTGCTAAATATATAAGGATTTAAATTGAATACCTCATTCATTTTAGGCGTTAATAAAACTAATAAGATAAAGAATCCAGAAATACAGAAAGCATAGAACACATATTTAATATCATCTCATTTGTAAGTGCAAATGTTGTGTTTTGAGAACATGTTAAATGCATTAAATGCTTGCGAAATTGATAATGTAATAAACACCATTGTAGATCCTGACATTTGCATATTTAATAATATCTCTCTATTAGTTCCTGTTGCATTATGGAAAGAACGCAATGAATCAACAATATGATTAAAGTTAAATCCAGTATACATTCCAGCACCCATGAAAAACCCGATAGTACACAAAATGAATGTTAATAAGCCTTGAGATATAACCTTTAACACCATTTTTTTATCCAAAAGATTACTACTATAATTCGGTTTAAAGCTCATTACATCTTTTTCAGCTTTTTTCATACCAAGAGCAATCCCTGGAAAACTTTCAGTAACTAAATTAATTCATAATATTTGTAATGCACTAAATGGATTAAATCTAAATATGATCATTCCAAATAATAAAGTAAATAATTCTGAAACATTGGTTGTAAATAAAGTTAACATCATTCTCTTGATGTTGTCTAAAACCCCTCTACCTTCTTTAACAGCTTCAACAATTGTAGAGAAGTTATCATCAACAAGAATCATGTCAGCAGCACCCTTACTAACCTCTGTACCAGTTATTCCCATAGCACAACCAATATCAGCTGCTTGAAGTGCAGGAGCATCATTAACACCATCACCTGTCATGGCTACAATGTCTCCGTTTTTTTGTCACGCTTTTACAACTCTTATCTTATCTTGCGGAGAAACACGAGCATAAACGCTATATTCTTTAATATGAAGTTGAAGTTCTTCATCAGACATTTTTTCAAGTTCAGAACCTGTTATAGTTTTTTGATCTTGGCCATTCAGTATATTAAGTTCTCTTGCAATTGCAGATGCTGTGTTTGCATGATCACCTGTAATCATTATTGGTCTAATACCAGCTTTTAAACATTCTTGAATTGAAAGTTTTACTTCTTCTCTTGGCGGGTCCATTATTCCAAGTAAACCAACTAGTTCTAAATCTTTTTCAATTGTTTTAAATTCTATTTCTTTTGGGATCGATTTAATTTTTTTAATAGCTATACCTAAGACTCTAAGCGCTTTATTACTCATGTCTTCATTTTGTTTTTCATATTCTTTTATAGCTTCTTTATTTTTACAAATTGAAAATAGGTTATCAATAGCACCCTTTGTAACAACAAGATACCCATCACTTATTTTGTGAATTGTTGTCATTAATTTTCTATCTGAATCAAAAGGTAACTCTTCAACCCTTGGATATTTCTTTAATAAATTATCTCTATCAATACCAATTTCTATACCAGCTTTTACAATTGAAGTTTCTGTTGGATCACCAATTAATTCATTCTCATCAATCTTTGTATCATTACAAAGCATTCCATATTCAATTAGTTGTTTAGTATCTTTATTATGAAATTCTTTAAAAGTTTTTTTATTTGTAAATATCTCAACTATCGTCATTTTGTTTTGTGTTAATGTTCCAGTTTTATCTGAACATATAACACTGGCACTACCCAAGGTTTCAACAGAAGAAAGCTTTTTAATTAAAGCATTCTGTTTAGCCATTCTTTTTACCCCAAGTGCTAAGATAACTGTTAATATAGCAAGAAGACCTTCTGGTATAACAGATATTGCAATTGAAACAGCAACCTTAAAACCATTAGATCAAGTGTCTTGGATATCTGATGGATCATTTACATATGTTACATATAATATGAAAACTAAAGCTAAAAAAAACATAGCAATATAAGTAAGTTTTCTACCAAGGCTAGAAATTCTTTTCTCTAGTGGAGAAAGTCCACCATCATTTTCGTTAAGCAAGCTTGCTATCTTACCAATTTCAGTATTCATTCCAGTATTTGTAACTAATATAGTAGCTCTACCATTAATTACACTTGTACCAGAATAAACATAGTTTAATCTATCTCCTATTGGAGTTTTTTCATCATATACAAATTCTTCATTTTTTTCTATTGCTATTGATTCACCAGTCAAAACTGACTCAATAACTTTCAATGAATTATTCTCAATAATAATACCGTCAGCTGGTACAGTATCTCCAGCTTCTATAATAACAATATCTCCAGGAACAACTTCTGTAGAACTTATTTGATCAAAATTACCATCCCTAATGACCTTGGTTATTGGGGTGGTCATTTTATTTAAAGCTTCCATAGCTTTTTCAGCTTTAGCTTCCTGGATAGCTCCAAATAATGCATTAACAAAAACAATTAATAAAATTACTGAAGGCTCAACTCATTCCACTATCACTTCAATAGGTTCTAAATGTTGCTTCCCTGAATTTAAACCTGCAACAACATATGAAATTATTGCTGCAACAACAAGTAATAATAATAAAGGATCATAAAATTGGTTTATAAATTTTCTAAAAAATGTATGTTGTTTTTTTTCTTTTAATTTATTATAACCAAATGTTTTAATTCTTTTAGCAACCTCTTGAGAGGTTAAACCCTTTTCAAAATCTGATGTTAATTTGGACTGGGCTTCTGATAAATTTATATTCATTTTCCTTCTTTAACCTAAGTATTTATAAAATTATAGAATAAATTATATCAATAATTGTTTATATTTCATATTAATTTATTAAATTAATTTTTAGTGGAATTTAAAGCTTTGAAAATACAATAATAATTATTTTATAAAGGCCTATTGTAAATATTATTTATTAATTTTATAGTAATTAAATTGACCATATATTTGATTATTAATTAGCTTATATAGCTTGAATCATAAATTGTTCTATTATTTTATTTATATTTAGATACCTTATTGAAAATGATATTCATTTAATCATTTAGTATTTGTGTAGAAAATATCTCTAGTTATCAAGAACTCAATGAGTCATAAATCAGAACACTATGCATGAAAAAATTCATTTTGTAGAAATAACTTATTTTAGATGAAATAAAATTCATTACTTTTCTCATATAAAAAACTAAAACAAATAAAAAAATATGAAACTTGAATTACTTCAAAATTTCATATTCATTAAAGTTAATAGATTAAACTTTTAAAGGTTGTGTGTTTTTAACACGGTCTTCTTGACTCATAGATGCTAAAGTTCTAACTTTGTTCACATCAATTCCTAAAGCTGTAGAAAGCATTGTTCCATATTTAACACTTGCTTTATAACATATAGCTGCTCATCTATATTGAATAGCTATATCAGCTAATTTAAGAGTACTTGCTGTATTGTGAATTAATCTGCTTCTCTTAGCATCATCCATTACTTTATCAAAAAGTAAACCTGGTTGTACAAAGTCCACATCTTCTAAAGCATAGTTAAATCTTCCTTTAACAACACCGTTCATATCAATTTGTGGAACTTTATCACTGTCATCTACATATGAAGCACCTTTAAGTGTAGATGGTTGGTAGTTTGGTAAAGAACCATAGTTTCCATTAACTGTCATATAACCGTCTCTTTGGTTAGAATAAGGACAAGTTCCCTTTGGAGCATTAACCGGGATTTGTTGATAGTTAGTTCCTAATCTATATCTTTGAGCATCTTCATAACTAAATAACCTTGCTTGTAACATTTTATCTGGAGATGAATAGATACCTGGAACAAATCTAGCAGGTGAAAAAGCTGCTTGTTCAACTTCTGCAAAGTAGTTTTCTGGGTTTTTGTTTAAAACAATTTTACCAATTTCAATTAAAGGATATTTGTCATGATATCAAACTTTAGTAACATCAAATGGATCATATTCAAATTTTTCAACATCTGCTGGATTCATGATTTGAACATATACTGTTCAACTTGGATAATCACCTTTTTCAATAGCTTCAAATAAATCTTGAGTTGCAAAATCAGGATTTTCACCAGCCATTTTTATTGATGATTCATTAACTCAGTTTTTAATTCCTTGATCTGATTTAATGTGGTATTTAACTCAAACATAATTTTTTTCATCTGTATATCACATAAATGTGTGACTACCAAAACCATGCATGTGTCTGTAAGTCATTGGAGTACCTCTATCAGACATCAAGATAGTTACTTGGTGTAATGATTCTGGAGTTAGAGATAAGAAATCTCAGAACATGTTTGGATCTTTTAAATGAGTTTTTGGATCTCTTTTTTGTGTGTGGATGAAATCAGGGAATTTAATTCCATCTCTTAAAAAGAAGATTGGTGTGTTGTTACCAACTAAGTCATAATTTCCATCTTCTGTATAGAATTTAATTGCAAAACCTCTTGGGTCTCTAGCAGAGTCAGCACTACCAGCTTCTCCACCAACTGTTGAGAATCTAATAAATAATGGTGTTTTTTTATTTAATTGAGTAAATAATTTTGCCTTTGTATATTTTGACATATCTCTTGTACATACAAAATATCCATGAGCACCAGCCCCTTTAGCGTGAACTACACGTTCAGGAATTCTTTCTCTAACAAAGTGTGCTAATTTTTCTACAAGGTGTTTATCTTCTAAAAAAGTGTAAGTTTTTCCTCTGACATTACCTGTTATTGAACTATTATCATTTTCTACAGGTTGACCGTCAGCAGTCGTCAATCTAAATTTTTTGAATTCGTTCATATTTTTCCTCTTCTATAATTTTTTTTGAGTATCTTTAAATATAACATGAAAAAGATAATTTCAATATTAATTTTCATTTATATAATTTGTTGATATTAAAATAAATTAAATTTATCTATAGTGTTCCTCTTTTCTTCTTAATGAAATAAATTATTAAAAAAACAATAATAATTGTTCCAAGAACACCAGCTGTAACTCCTATTTCAATTGCTTTGTAATGAGCTGCTGTTGCAGCATCTTGACTTGCATTGTCTCCATCAGCATACAACTGAGCATACATTAAATTGCTATTATGTTGAATAATATTTGGATCATGTTGAGAGTAATTTGTTATTAAAGAAATACATTCAACTAATAATAAAATCAGCATTATAAAAAATAACAATCAAGTCGAAATTAATAATAAGTTTTTCTTGATATTCATTATTAACCTAAACTTCAACAACTATTGTGTCTTTTCCATCAACAATTTCAGTTTTTTTGAACTTATATAAAAAAGCATCTTTTGAACTTTCATATATTCCATAGATTCTGTTTTTTAAATATTCAAAATTTTCAACTATTCAATTAGTACATTGATTGTCTTCTAGATCTTTAAGTTTCTTAATTACATCAATACAAAAAGATGATGCAGATTTATTTGTAGATGATACCATTTCATTTTGTAAAACTTGGTAAGTGCCATCTTCTATTTTGAAATAACATTTACCAAGTTTAATATCTTCATTAGAGAAGTTAAAAGGCACATCATATAATCTAACGTGTTTTTTATCATTAGCTATTAAACCGTTTAAAATCTTTTTTACTTCTTGTTGATTCATATTAACTCCTATGTTTACTTAAATTATAAAATTAGAAGTCGATATTTTTTAATTTATTATAAAAACAAGTAAATCACTGTATACTAATTTATGTAACAAAATACTTATGAAAAAAGAGAATACAGAAATAATTGATTATATAAATGAAAATTTAGATGGTTCTATAAAGAAGATTCAGGGAAGACTGTCTGATTTTGTGTCACCAAACACAAAAGAAAAAAAGATCATATCAAATTCTTTCAAAAAATACGTCCGAGAAATATTTAAAGAAAAATATGGAAAAGGTATACAAAGTCATTACACAAAAAACAAAGTATACGACAATATAGAAGAATTGAAAATAACAAAAAATGTTGATAGAAGTAGTTTTGGTTCAATAGCTGAAATTGCTTTTTCTTCTCTCATCAAAGACAAATATCTAAACTATAAAGACATTATTATTGATCTAAAATCAAGTAATGCAAAATACATCTTCAACACAATAAACGAGATTGATTTAAAACACGGCGTTACATACTTTTTAAGAGATAAAAAGAATATATCCATCCTTAAGAAAAGAAGTTTTTTCCTAAAGAATATTCTAAAAAATCAAATTCATGATTCTTTTACAAACAAAGATGAAGACATGGATTTTTATGTAGTATATGAATTTATAAAACAGTGTGACAAAAAAACAAACTACTGAAAAAAGAAATCATATTTAAAATATTTAAAAAGAGAAATGTTCACGCAACAAAAAATTACAGAATCAGCATACAAATGATTAGAACAATGTAACATGACAGTGGACAAACTAAAACAAAGGTTTAGAACTTCTTCTTTTTATCACAATAAATTCAACAACATAATAATTAGCTTTGAACTTGATTTATATACAAGTAATTCAATAATTGAAATTAAAACATCAACAAAGGAATTTAAACTTGAATGATTTTATCAAATGCTACTTTATCATTTTTCACTATTGGCTAATGGGTATAAAAACATATATATATGTCTATATAATTTAACCTATGGTAACTTTTATAAAATTAAAGTAAGTGATTATTTTAATGAAAAAGAATTTTTAAGTTACTTAAAAAAGAACAGGGTACTTTAAATGAATTCAATAACCAGCAAGCAAAATAAAAATATTATTAACTACATAAATGACGATTTTTTGGGAGATATTTCTGCATTACAAGGTCATCTATCTTCATTTATAAAACCAAATAGAAAAGAAATTAAAGTTATCTCATCATTTTTAAAAGAAGAAATAAGTTCAATGTTCTTTCAAAAAAATAATATGGATATAAAAACATTTTTTGAAACTAATGTGGAATATGATGGATTAAAAATTGTTGAACATTTAAACATGATTCATCCATCACACTATGGTATAACATGCGAAGCAATCATGTCACTTTATTTTAAAAACTTAGCTATTAATAAACAAAACATTATTAACGAATTAAAGGGTAGCGCTTTTTATACAGCCATTAATGACAAAGAATCTATAGATAATTTTGAAAAAAGTATAGACATGTTCTTAAAAAGCAAAAAAAGAGTTGAATTAATAATTGAAAGGGCAAAATTCATCCATAAGAAAATGAATTATAAATGTTCCAATGACTTTACCAATAGTGATAGCCAATTAGAATTTATAGCAGCATTTTATATATTAAAATCATTGAATCAAAAATTTAACACTGATGAAACAAAAATAATGCTTGAGGAACTTATCGAAAACAAAATAGTAACCAAAAAGATCTCGCTTTCTCTTAAAACATTTTTTCCAGATTTTTACAAAATAAAGCAACAATTTAAAACTAAATATTTTTGTCATAACTATTACCAAAGTTTAATATCGCACTTTGAAATAGATTTTTTTAATGACAATACAATATTGGAAATAAAAGCATCAAACAAAATATTTGATGAAAATTGGTTTTATCAAGTAATTTTATATCACTACTGCTTTAAAAAGAATGGTATAAATAACAAATACATTTCAATCTATAACATTAACAATGGTAATTACTGAAAGTTTAAAGTTGAAGAAATTATCGAAGAAAAGAAACTTTATGCATATCTAAACTCAAACAAAGTAATTTAAATTTATAAATTTAATTAAAATAATATAGTGTGTAAAGAGGATATAATATGGAAAATTTAGTAATAGTTTATGGTAGTTCATCAGGTCATACAAAAGAAGTAGCAGAAAAAATTGTTCCAAAACTATCTGATAGTTTTAATGTTTCTCTTTTTGATATAAAGACAATAAATGATGAACAATTAGAACAACTTAATAATGCAAATTATATTATCTTTGGAACATCAACATGAGGAATAGGTGATCTACAAGATGATTGAGATATTTATGATTTTAATAAGATAAATGTTGAAAATAAAAAGGTTGCAATTTTTGGTCTAGGAGATTGTATAGTATTTTCATTCACCTTCTGTGATGCACTAAAAAAAATGCATGACATCTTATTAAATAAGAAAGCAATTGTTGTTGGTCAGTTTGAAAATTGTGGTTATACCTTTGATAAATCAGAATCTTTTATTGATGATAATTTTTTAGGTTTAGCTTTAGACATAGATAATTTCCCAGATATAGTTGATCAAAACATAGATAAATGAACAGCAAAACTTAAAACAGAATTTAAATAACATACCCTCGTTTTATATCTTGGTATATAAAACGGGTTTTTATAAAATAAAAAATCCCCATAGATAATGTATAAATAATTGTGGAAACTCCTTACAGGTAAAATATAAGTAAGGAGTTTTTATTATGTCTAAAAAAAATAATGTTGATCCTAAAATAGC
>CASDXH010000024.1 GCA_949285105.1 uncultured Mycoplasma sp.
CATCTTTGTTTTCTGGTTTTTTTGACATAACTCACTCCTAAAATTTATTTTAAACTTTTTTCTAAGAATGAGTTTCTCCAAAAAATGAGACAGTACCTTTTAATGTCCTAGTTTAACCTGTCAATTGTTGTGGTTTTTTATTTTTTATGTTTGTTCATTAAAAAAGTATTCAAATTCATATAAAAATTTAATAAATATTAATTAATTTATTTATATCCATATTTCTATTTTTGTTATATTTTTGTTGAATAAAAAATTGTTTGGGGATATTTAATGAAAAAATTAATGCTTAAATCTTCTATTTTAATTACTGCAAGTGTGCTTCCTATAGCCACTTTAACAAGTTGTTCAATACAATATTATGATTATTTTGCTGAGGTAGTTGTTTCTGATAATACATCAGTGTTAGCTGATAATTCATTTAGTCAATCAACTTATGAAGGTTACAAACAATTTATGGCTGAACAAACAGTTACAATTCCTAAACTAAATGAAACAAATGGTGGAGGAAGTGAAACTGGAAAAGTTAACGGGTCAAGTAGAAGTCAAGGAAATAGTAATGGAACTGAAACATATACAAAAGAAGTTTATCAATTACCAGAAGCTGATAAAGTAGCTCAATCTACAGGACTTTGAAGAAGACCTGGCACAACTGTTGCTGAGAGAGTTTCTACATTTAAGGGATCTTTTGTTAGCGGTAAAGATGTAATGATAGTTCCCGGATTTAACCATGAAAAATCTTTAAAACAAATTGCACTGGATAGTGATTTTAGAGATAAGGGATTTATTTGAATGGACGGAGTTCTTCCTGAATATAAAAATGGTGAAAGTAAGGAAAGTTATTCTAATGTATCTTCATTTTCTTTCAGAGCTGAACAATCTGCATTTTTAACTGGTATAGCTGCATGTGTGTTTTTAAATATAAATAAAGATGTATTTAATGACGATGAAAAATTAAAGGTGGGTGGATTTGTTGGTCTTCCTTTAGTCTCAACATTGGATTTCTTAGCAGGATTTCAAGCAGGTGTGTTTGCTTTTAATGCTAGTTTAAAAAATAGTACAAATTCTAAAAAAACTACAGATATGAACGAAACAAATGCTAATCCAAATAATAGTACTAAAAACTGACAAAAAGTAGAATTTGTAAACTTAGGTGAAAATATAAGCAACTGAGCTACAGGTTCATTTGGAGTTGGTGATGGTATGCAGTTATCTAGAAACCTTGTTACCCAAGGTGCTGATATGATAATGGCAATTGCAGGTCCTCAGACACTTGATCTTATATCTGTTGTAGAAACATATAATAGACCAGTAGCAGTTCTTGGAGTTGATTCAGCACAAGAAAATCAAAATATTAATAAACCTTTTACAACACTTCGTGGTAAAAAATTAAAAGATGCTAGTGATAAAGAGATATCTGATCCAAAGTTTATTCAATTTTCTGCAATCAAAAAATTGGATAGTGCTACTAAGCAAGTTCTTGAAGCAATTTTTAATGATAAAGATCCTAATAATGAAAAATATACAGGAACATCATTTGTTAAAGGTTTTGGTTATCAAAATATTGGAAGTATAGACAATAATACAGTTGGGGTTTCAGATGCTGGATTACCATATGTATATAAATTTGCAAAAGAATGATTCCAAAACGGAACAAGTAGAGGAAATAATAATGCAGAACAAACAATTCCAGAAAATTTAAAACTTAATCTTGATGTTATTAAGCAAAATAATGAATATAAAAAGCTTCAAAATGATAGAAGTGTTAAGTATTTATCTGGTACTAATGGTCAAATTTACTATAGTGAAGGCTGAACAAAGTTACCAAATAATACAGGAGAATTTATAGCTCTACCAAGTCAGTTATCTTATGCTATTGGTGATACTGATAAAAATCTAAATGCTAAAGAATTAAAATGAAAATTAAAATTGAGATAGGTAATAATTGTGAATATCGAGAATAATAAAATTGCAGTCAAATTAGAAAATATAAGCAAATCTTTTCTAGATGGTAAGGTAAAAGCAAACCAAAATATTAATATTGAAGTTATTCATAATGAAGTTCATGCATTAATTGGTGAGAATGGTGCTGGAAAATCAACATTAATGTCTATTCTGTTTGGTATATATGAACAAGATGAAGGTAACATCTACATTAATGGAGAAAAGGTAAAATTCCAATCTGCTAAGGATGCACAAAAATATAGAATTGGAATGGTTCACCAACACTTTAAGTTAGTTGATAACTATTCAGTATTACAAAATGTAATCTTGGGTAGTGAACCAGTAATATCTAAATCATTCGCTTTCATAAATAAAAAACAAGCGATTAATAAATTAAATGAGTTAATAAAAAAATATAGTTTTAACTTAAATATCTACGACAAAGTTCAAAATCTAACAGTAGGTCAACAACAAAAAGTCGAAATCTTAAAACTATTGTATAGAGATTCTGACATATTAATTTTTGATGAACCAACTGCAGTCCTTTCAGATGATGAAATTAAATCATTTTTAGAAATGATTAAAGATTTTAAAAAATCTGGAAAAACAATAATAATCATCACTCACAAACTAAATGAAATAAAAGAAGTTGCAGACAACTGTACAGTAATAAGACATGGTAAAGTAGTTGATAAATTCTCAATAAAAGATACATCAATAGAGAAAATGGCTGAAGCCATGGTTGGTAGAAGTTTGAAAAACATTTCAAATGAATCATCAATAGATTTTGAAAACAACGAAACTATTGTGGAAATAAAAAATCTACCATTAGCATTAATGTCTAACCCGTCTGTAAAATTCTCTAAGAATAAAATCATTAGTGATCTTTATGCAAAGATAAGAATCTCAGAAAGAATAAATAAAGTTAAAGAATGATGATACAAATTACTGGTTAGCATGAAGTTTGATAAATTAATGTATCTTAAAAAACCAGAAGAATTAGATTTCTCACTACCTACAATAAATTTAAAAATTAGAGCAGGAGAAATATTAGCTATTGCAGGTGTTGAAGGTAACGGTCAATCTCAACTAGTTGAATATGTTTCCGGATTAAGAAAAAGCCCTGAAAATACAATAATATATAATACAAAAGATTCAAGTTTTAAATCAATAAAATGAAGGTACAAATTTGGTGGATTATCTTTTGTTCCAGAGGATAGACACAAACACGGTTTATTTCTTGATGATTCTGTAATGTTTAATTCAGTGTCAAATCAAATGTACGATAAAAACTACAACACTTATGGTTTCATAGCTACTAATTCAATAAAGAACCACGCACTAAATGTTATTAATGAATTTGATGTTAGAGGTGTTGGATCAATTGATGATAGTGTAAGAGGATTATCTGGTGGTAATCAACAAAAGTTAATTATTGGTAGAGAAATAAATAAAAACTCTAAGTTCATCATATTTACACAACCAACTAGGGGATTAGATGTTGGTGCAATTGAATATATTCACTCTAGAATACTACAAGCAAAAGAAGAAGGTAAAGCAATACTACTAGTGTCTTATGAATTGGATGAAATATTAGCACTAGCTGATACTATTGCAGTAATGAGTAAGAACCAAATTGTTGGAATTGGTTCTAGAAAAGAAATGACAAGAAATAAAATTGGTTTACTTATGGCACATGGTTCATCAAGTAATCTTAATAATGAAGATAACAAACAAGGAGAAGCTTCTTAATTATGAATAGTAATTTTATGATTAATTTTAAGACGTATAAAGATAGCTTTATTTATTCTAAAAAGAACAGGGCTAACTTCAAATCAATACTATTTGTAATTTTATTTATCTTCATTTCTTTCATTGCTTCTTTGATCATTCTTTCAATACTACAATATGACTTCGTAAGAGCAATTAAACACATTTTCACTGTTCCTTTTAATGATTCTATTTCTAAGGATTTTGCAGTTCAAATAGCAACATATGGAATGGCATCCTTGGCTTTCTTATTTGCCTATAAGACCGGTTTATTTAATATTGGTGTTACAGGTCAAATGATGGGAGCTGGATTAGCAATTGTAGGTGTTGGAATCCAAGTTGGTGAAAATGTGGGACAAGGTGCTGTTGTATTAACATTGATTATTGCAATATTAACTGGCGCTTTTGTTTCATTAATATCAGGTGTTTTAAAAGTATTGTTTAATATTCATGAAGTAGTTAGTGGAATTATGATTAATTGAATCATCTTCTTCTTATCTAAATATTTAATGGGAGCTGGTGGAGACCTATATAATGATGGTTTAATTTCTAAACCTATTCCTGAAGGAATGAGTATATATGATCCAACAGTAAGCTCAAGTTTTGTTGGTTCTATACTTATCTTTTTTGTTTGTACAGCTTTAGTTTGATTTGTTTTAAAATTCACAGTATTTGGTAAAAAAATTAAATCTGTTGGTTTATCAAAAGACGCAAGTATTTATTCTGGATATAACGCCAAATTATTACAATTAAGTTCGTTTGCTATATCTGGAGCTATTGCTGGGTTGCTTGCTGTAATTGTATATGCTGGTTCTGGTGATAGAGCAATACCATTCCCACAATCTGATAACTTACCACAATATGGTTTTGATGGAATTGCAATTTCGCTTATATCGTTTAGTAATCCAATAGCATTGATACCAGTATCTGTATTCTTATCAATAATAAAAACTAGTAGTGCTGCTGCGTCACCATTCCCTAACTCATTTGGTGATCTACTATTAGGTATTATTATGTATGGTGTTGCAATATTTGTTTTAGTTTATAGATATAAACCAATTGCTTGAATTAAAAAGAAACTTGGTAAAAAACCAAAATATAAAAATAATTATTTTATAAATAAATATACAGATACTCATAAAGAATATTTAAATAATGTTGAAAAACTATTATCAAATAGAAATATAGATCTATTCTTAAAAAACAAAGAGATTGATAAAAATCTTTCATTAATAGAAAAAATTAAAAAAAGAAAAGCTAACTTAATAGAAGTTAATAAAGCTTACTTATTGGAAAAACAAAAACTTGATGAATCAAGAATCACTCTATTTAAATCATTCAAAATGAATGTACAAATAGAGAATCCAGAAAATACAACAGAACTTATAGGAGGAGAATAATATGTTTGATATTGCACAACTGTTTGATATAGCATTATTATTTTTCGCTGTCCTATCATTAGGTTCTTTATCTGGATTCTTTAGTGAAAGAGTAGGTATTGTAAATATAGGTATTAATGGAATGATGATTTTTGGAGCATTATTCTATACAATATTTGGTGGACTAATGAATGGTAGTTCATTAGGTAATAATCTTGGCGGAAGTGCTGGTAATTGAACATTCTTTATTGCAATGATATTGGCTTCAGTCTGTACTATTGTAGTTGGGTTATTATTTGGATATTCAACTATTAAATTAAAAGCTGATCACATTATTGCAGGTACTGCTATTAACATCTTTGGTGCAGCTATAGGAATGTTTTTAACTAACTCTTTAGGTAGAACAATTACAGGTAATGACCAACTTACTAACCCATATAAAGAGTTCTGAAAAATAGGTGATGGATTCTTCTTTGGTTCTTCTCTTTTAATTTTCTTTCTTGTTTTAGCTTTAATTGTTGCTTTATATGTTGTTATTAAATTTACTAAATTCGGTTTAAGATTCGTATCAATTGGTGAAAATCCAAATGCTGCTGATTCACAAGGTATTAATGTAGTTAAATACCAATGAATTGGAATAATAATTGCTTCTATGTTAGCTGGACTTGGTGGAGCAATATTTATGTTTACAAGCACTAGTTTTAATGGTGATGTAAATGGTATTGGATTCTTGGCTTTAGCCATTATGATTACAGGCTCATGAAGAATACCTCTTATTAGTATTGTTTCTATATTGTTTTCATTATTAGTAGGTTTTTCAAAAATTGGTTTACAAAATGTTAACAGTGATGCATTGAAGATAATTCCTTATGCTGCTTCACTTGTTGCTCTTATATTATTCTCTAAAAAGATTAGAGGACCAAAATTTGCTGGGCAGCATTTTGATAAATCTAGAAGATAGAAAAACGCTATATTATCTAGTAAATTAAAATTTGAAGTACTCACTATGTTGATGTACTTCTTTTTTTGTTGTAGTAAAAGTTTAAATAATTCACATTGGAATGAAATTTTAAAAATCATGGATCACAAGAACATAATATTATGTGCATGCATGTACCAACAATTTTTTATTTGTTTTTATTAAATGAAATTCTAATAGTTTTTGAAAATGAACCACCATCATTCTTTTGATTATCTAAAGAACTAGAATTAAGTTTAATGATTCTTGTTTTTGAAAGGGGACGTCTTTTTCTTCCAAAGTCATCTATATCTCTTCTTTTTAAAATGTAATTAAATTCTTTTAAATCTTTGTTTAATGAATGTCTTGATAAAATACCTTTATATTGAGAGTCTATATCATTTGTTTTTTCAATATTTTTAATTACTTGAGTATGTAGTGGCTGATATCTAAGTTTCTTTTCTGTATTATTTAATTCATTATTTCTTTCTATTGCAAAATTAATTTTTTGAATATTTTCGTTTTGCTTTATTTGAGAAATAGTGAAATTATTATTATCACTTGTTGCAACTCTAATGCTTCTTTTTGCATCAAAATTTGAAATATTGGGATTGTTTGTGAAAGATTTAAACTGATGAACCTCTGTTTGGTTTATTAAATTCTTCTTACTAAGTCTTTCTTCCATTGGTTCAATAATGTCCATTTGTGAAAGACTATTTTTTCCAGGAGTTGATTTATTAATCAATGACATAAAATCAATATTACTATTGTCTACAATTGAATCCATTTCAGGAACTTTAACTTCATCACTTAGAAGTTCTTTAGGAATTCATAAATCATCTTCTTCAATATCTTTAAAATCGTTAACTTTTATAGGGGTTTGCTTTTGACTGCTGTTGTTATCTTGATTTGAAGATAATAACAATCTATTGTTAGCTTTTTCAATTATTTTCTTAATCCTGTTTTCAAATTGAACAACTTCATTTTCTAATTCTAAAACAACTTGTTTTAGTCCTTCATCAATATTTGCATTATTTTTAAGTTTTTCAATTTCCATTTTAAGTTTACTGTCAGCCATATTATCCCTTAGTTTAACAATATGAATATTATACCATTATGAATCACTATCTCTTGAAAACAAAATTGATATTATAGTTAAGTTAGCAAAACGGTAAATTATTTATTAAATTTAAGAAAAAATAATCTCTTAGAAGTAATTTTTGTGTTAGATTATTTAAACGTGGATTAACACGAAAATAAAATCAGGAGGATTAAAAATGAATGACGTGAAAAAAAATGATGATTTTAAAAAAATAGTTGATCTTGATAAAGAAGTTCAACTTAAAGACATAAAAATATTCTTAGGAGAATATAATGGTTTTCAAAGATATGATGTTTATAAGCATCCATTTGCTAAAATCATTGAAAGATCAATGAGACAAGCTTTTTGAACACCAGAAGAAATTAGTATGATTACTGATAGAGAAAACTTTAAAGAACTACCAGATCATATTAAAGAAGTAATTATTAATAACTTACTATTTCAAACATTTATGGATAGTGTACAAAACAGAGGGTTAGATAGCTGTATGTCAGCTGTTGTTACATCAAGTGAATGAGAAGCAGTATTTAAATCTCAAGCCTACTTTGAGTTAATACACTCACTTTCTTATTCTCACATTTTAAGAGAAATGTTCCCTTCAAATGCTACTGAGATATTTGATAGAATTTACAAAATACCTCAAATCAAAAATAGAACAGATAAAGAAATTGAAGCTTATTCTTTAATTCAAGCTTATGTTGAAGGAAAAGTTAAATTGTCAAATGAAGAATTCAAAAAGAAAGTATTAATTCTTTTAGTACACATCTTCTTCTTAGAAGGTTTAAAATTCTACATTTCTTTCATGGTAACCTATATGATTAACAATGCTTACCAAGATGCTATTCCTGGAGTTACTAAAATTATTAAACTAATTAATTTTGATGAAGACATGCACGTTGCTGTAGTTGGTGGGTTAATTAATATTTTAAAAAAAATTCCAGAAGAAGGATTTACTCACTTATTTAAAGAAAAATGATTTGAAGAAGAAACTTACAAAATCGTTGAATTCATCGTTGAAGATGAACTTAAATGAGGTGACTACTTATTAAGTTTTGGTCCTATTCCATCATTAACAAAAGAAGTATTTAGAAACTTCATGGAATACTATGCTAATGATAGATTAAGAAGAATTGGTCTTGAACCATTATATAAAGACTGTAAAAAGTCTGACATTGTTGACTGATTCAATACTTACAAAGACATCAACAAAGATAACACAGCTCAACAAGAAGCTACAGCTTTAAACTATAACATTGGTACTATGGAAATGGACTACGGTGACAAAGACCTTGAAAAACTATTAAAAGAACTATTTATTAGAGAAGCGAGATAATCAAATGATAAATAATAGAGTTAAATTGTCTACTCTAGAAAATAACTTACCAGTTAGTTTAAAAGATAAAGAATATGATCCAAATCAAATAATTGTTATTAAAAGAGATGGTAGAGAAGAACCTTACACTCCAGAAAAAATGAGAAAGGTTTGTCTATGAGCTTGTGATAACAAAGAAACTTTTGTTGACATATTACTTAATTCGACAAGAATTAAACTTTATAACAAAATTAAAATTAGTGATGTTTATGATGAGTTAATCAAAACTGCTGTTAACAGTATTTCAAGAATTTACCCGCAATATGAAACTATTGCTGCAAAGCTTTATTTGATGAAGATTTATCATGATTCTTGAAAGATAAAAGATAAAACAAGTTATCCAAATTATTATGAAGTTATCCAAAAAGGGATTGAACATAAAGTTTATAAAAGAGAAGTTTTTGAATCATATTCACAAGAAGAAATTGAAGAACTTGGTAAAGCTATAAAAATTGAAAACGACCACTTATTCACTTATAAATCTTTATATACTTTCTACTCAAAGTATTGTTTAAACTATAGTAAGCAAAAAAAATTAGAACTTCCTCAACACGCTTACATGAGAATAGCTATGACTTTATTTTACAAAGAAGATAAAGCTATTAGATTACAGCTTGTAAAAAGATTCTATGATTTTGTTTCTCAACACTATTTTACTTTAGCTACTCCTATTATGCTAAACGCTGGAACTCAAAAGCAACAATTATCTAGTTGTGTTCTTTCCAAAATGGGTGATAGTGCTGCAAGTATTATGGATTCAATTAAAGATATTGCAATATATTCAAAATACAAAGGTGGTAATGCCATTGATATTAGTGAAATAAGATCAAGTGGTAGTTATATTTTAGGAAACAATGGTTTTTCTTCAGGACCTGTACCATTCTTAAAAATAATTGAATCAACAATCAAAGCATTTAATCAAGGAGCTACAAGACCAGGTGTTTGTTGTGTATATTTTCAATGATGACATGCTAACTTTGAAGAATTAGTTGTTCTAAAAAGTAATAGTGGTACTGAAGAAAATAGAGCTAGACACTTAAAATACTCAGTAAAGATAAATAACTTGTTATTGGAAAGAGTATTAAAAAACCAAACTGTTTCTTTATTCAATCCAAATGATGTTCCAAAACTAATAGGTTTATATGGAAAAGAATTTGAAAAACAATATGTTGAATATGAGGAAAACAAAAATATAAAAAGAAAAACTGTTGAAGCTCAAAAAGTTATGGAAATGATATTAAAAGAAAGAGCTGAAACTGGAAATATATATCTATTCCACGAAGAAAATGTAAATGAAACTAGTATGTTGAATAGATATATTAATTCATCAAATCTTTGTTGTGAAATTACTTTACCATCAAGAGAATCTAAACTGATATCTGAAAAAACTATCATTGATGATGAAGAAGAAGTAATATATAAAAAATACGATGCTGGTGAAATATCTCTTTGTAACTTAGCTTCTATTAACCTTGCTAAGTGAGGTTTTGAAGATGCTAAAACTCAACAAGAAATTATTGATATTGTTGTAAGAGGTATGGACAACACAATTGATATTGCTGACTATCCTGTTCAAGAGGGTAAAATCACTAATAAAAAATATAGATACTTAGGAATTGGTGTTTTAAACTTTGCTAACTACCTTGCATTAAAAGAATTAGTAATAGATGAAAAACCGGCAATTGAAGAGGCTCAAAAACTATTTGAGAACTGAAGCTATATGATTATCAAATCATCTTTAGAGTTAGCTAAAGAAAAAGGTAGATATGAAAAATTTGCTGAATCTAAATGAGCAAAGGGAGATCTTCCAATTTTTGTTGCAAATAAAAAAGCAATTGCATTAACTAAGAATCAACCAGATTGAGATAAGTGAAAAAAACTTGCAGAAGAAATTAAAGTTCATGGTTTAAGAAATGCACAACTTATGGCAATAGCGCCAACTGCTACTAGTGGTAAAGCTATTAATGCCACTGAAAGTATTGAACCAATTCAACATTTCTTCTATAAAGAAGATGGAAAAATTAATTTACCAACACTTGTACCAAATATTAAAAAGAATAGTAAATATTATAAAACTGCAATTGATTGCAACCAATATAGATTATTGCAACATGCTGCAATTAGACAATGTTATATTGATCAAGCTCAATCAATAAACTCTTATTTTAAAAAGGTTACATCTTTAACAGACTTTACTCTTTACCACATTTATGGTTTTAATTTAGGAATTAAAACTTACTACTACTGTAAGACAGAAAAAGATGTTGTTGAAGATATATGTGAAAGCTGTACTTAATATTTTAAATATTATTAAAACTTACAAGTTATTTAACTAGTTGTAAATTGCTTGTTTGACATGTGAAGTGCAACACCTCAATGTTACATTAAACTCTTGACTTTGAAATATAAGTTGAGGGTTTTTATTTTAAATATTTTTTTGGTACATTTGATAAGCTGTTTTATAATCAAACATTTTTCTTGGCATGTTATTTACTTTTCATTCAAGGGTTTTTATTTTGTCTTCACTTACTAAACTAAAATCAGTTCCTTTTTTGTATCATCTTC
>CASDXH010000025.1 GCA_949285105.1 uncultured Mycoplasma sp.
TTGATTTACCATAATTTTATGGTACAAATTAAGAGCTAGAAAAAAGTATCTAGCCCTGTAAGGAGAAAGATACTTTCCACAAACTATTCTACATTACCATTAAAACAAGTTAACAAAATTTTATTTTTTACAATTACCATTTTTATCTGTATTTAAACATTGTCCACTAAATGCTATAAAGCATACAAATTTAATTTCATTGTTATCAGATATCATTAATAATCCATCATTATAAATCCCATTATCTTTATTGTTAGTATTTCCCTGATTCATGTGGACATCATGAATTCCATATTTTATATTATTTTGTTCATCAATATTTTCATATAGTTGTCCTCAAACTGTTATGTCATAATTTTTTTCTTTTGCTATTTTTAAATTATGATCCAATAAGAAATACAAATACATTTGTTCAACAAACTGTTCATTAACAAATACCTTTAGATTGTTTAAATCAAACATTTTGTTTCTTATGTAATCAATTGCAATATTTTTTTTAATGTTTTTGTATACTCCTATGTTTAATTTAGTTGATTTAATAAGAGGTCTTTTATTTTTTAAATCTTTATAGGGATGAGTTGGACAATAAACTTTAAGATCTGGTGAATTTGGATTATTTGAAAAGATGTTAATGTTAACATGATAGTCAACATTATTTATATCTAATATCATGTTGTAATGAGGACTACCTTTTCTTCTTTGTTCTTCTGTTAATGTTTTTAATTCAGTTTCAAATGATTTTATTTTTCCTTTAATAATTCCATAATTTTCTAGCATGACTTTTTCTCCTAATAAATTAATTGTTTATGACTTGTAAAATTATAAGCTATCAATAAAGTTTTTAACGATTGCAAAGCAAATATCTTTATTTTCTAAAAATGGCATGTGCTTACTATTTTTGATAACATAAGTTTTTATGTTTACATTATTTTTAAATAGTTGTGATGTTTGTTCTGCTGGGATTAATGGATCTTTATCACCAAGAATTAAAAGAGTTTTTACTTCTAACCTTTTTATAACATCATCAATTAATTGCGTTCATTTTAGTTGCCTATCTTTTTGAATTAATAATTTTAAATTAGAATTGTTATGCATTTTTTTAAATTCAGCTTCAACAAATTTGTTATACATATTTTGATCGCCAAAAACTTTTATTGGATCAAAGAAAAGGGCGTTGATAATCGCTTTTGAATCTTCAATTGTGTTTGGAATAAATTTTTCTATTAGACTATAGTTTTGCATTACTGAAGGATTAAGTGGAGCTTCAAGTATATAACTAAACTTTATGTTATGTTTTTTTAGATCATCAAATAACAATAAAGAAATACCACCACCCATTGAGTGTCCCATAATTATCAATTCTTTTAAATTATTTTTTAATATGAATTCTAAAGCAACTTCTTTAAAATAAAGAAGATCTAATTGTTCTTTATTTTCAATTAATGAATTACCATGACCAACCATGTTAATACAATAATAGTTATACTGATTAAAGAAGTTGTAAAAAGATAATTTATTATTATAATTTCCTCCAAAACCGTGAAGGAACAAAATGTTTTTTGCATCACTATTTTTGTTATTTATAATGATTTTAGTTTCAATGTTTTTTCAATTTATATTCATAATGTATTACAATCTTTTTAATATAAATAAAATTATAAGGGTTTTTTATGAGTATGAGTATATATGATTTTGTAGTTAAAGATATCAAAGGTAATGACGTTAGTTTATCTAAATATAAAGATAAGGTAATGTTAATAGTTAATGTTGCAAGTAAATGTGGAAACACAAAACAATATGAAGAACTTCAACAACTATATGACAAATATAAAGATAAAGGATTAGCTATATTAGGTTTTCCATGTAATCAGTTCTTTATGCAAGAACCAAAGTCAAATGATGAAATTTTAGAATTTTGTCAAACTAAATATAATGTTACATTTGATATGTTTGCCAAAATTAAAGTTAATGGTAAAGAGGGTGTTGAACCGCTTTATGACTATTTAAAAAATGAAATCAAATGAACAGAGCGCGCAAAGAATGTTAAGTGAAATTTTGAGAAGTTTTTAGTGGATAGAGATGGGAAAGTGGTCGATAGAATAATGCCTAAAACTACTCCATTTGAAATTGAAGACAAAATTAAAAACCTAATAGATAAAAACTAATTCAAGTTATTATTTTAATTAATGTAAAATAATAAGAGATTTGAAGTACTTATTTTGTATTTAAATCCTTATAAATATTTTTATATATTTCAGTAAATTTTATTAATAGTAATTTATTACTTTTAATTTTTTATCTTGTATCAACATTTATAAAAAAAGGAATGATTATATGCCTAATACTAATACAACAACAAAAAACAAAAAGAAGCTTAATGAAAAACAAATAATTCATAGACAACAAATTCAAGAAAGAAAAGCTAGAATACAAGATAAAAGAAAAACTAATCATGATCAAAGAGTAAAAGCAAAAGCTGAAAAAAATAATGTTGTTGTTTTAGATAATTTTATTAGAGTTAAACTTTCACAATCATTACTTAAATTCTCAAGTTTGTATGATAACAAAAAAGTATGATTAAACTTATTAATAGTTTTTATCATCTCAATTCTTACTGGGTTTATTGGGGTTATCTTATTACAAAATACAGGATTGTATAATGTTGGTCTAGATGCTCTTTCTCAGGGTATTGGACGTTTAGCTGCCTTTTTAGTTAGAAGTCATGGAGGAAGTCAACTTGTAGCACAAAATGTTTTTAATGCGCTGTTTTGATCTATAATTATTGTCTTAAATATTCCACTAATTATTTTTGGTTGGTTTAAAATCTCCAAAAGGTTTAGTTTATACACAAGTTTTTATGTAATAGTTAGTAGTATATTTGGGTTGGCTTTAGGGTTTGTTCCAGGGATAGAGAACATTTTTATTTTTGCTACAGTTAAATCAAGTGAAATCTTTTCAACTTATAGTGTTCAATTTATTACTTGAAACTTAAATGATGATTCAACTGCACAATTATCATTATTTATATATGGGTTTATGTTTGGTGCGATTTCATCAATCTTTTATGCTGTATTATTTATTTTAAGTTCATCAACTGGTGGTTTAGATTTTATAGTTGTTTGATATGCTGAAAAAAAGTATAAAGATATTGGAACAATTTTCACTTATATAAATATTGCTTTCTTTATTTTAAGTTATATTATTGGAACTTATATTCCAGCAAGTTTAGCAATTAATGAAGCAAAGCATAGTGGGAATGAAGCTTTAATAAATATTGCTAATCAGTTAGCTGAAGTTGAAACTTATCCATTTTCTCTAGATATATTGTTTTCTCCAGCATTCTTCTCATCTGTAATAATGAGTATTGTATTAGGCTTATTTTTGAATAAACTATTCCCTAAATATCAAATGTGTAAGGTTGAGATTAATAGTAGATATGTTGATAAACTTCGTGAATCAATTATTGCTGATAAAAAACCATACGCTATTTCAATCTATACAATTGAAGGTGGATATAGCAGACAACAACACAAGATTTTAACAACTAATTGCATGTATGTTGATGCTGCAAAACTTTTAAAGTATACAAGGGAAATTGATCCAAATGCTTTATATATTGTTTCAATATTAAAATCATATGATGGTTATGCTTACTTTAAAGCAAAAGAAGTTGAGCAATTTAGTTTAAAAAAATGATTTAGCTTATTTAAAAAGAATCATGAAATTGAATCTGAAAGACCACATGAAATTAAAATTGAGGTAGATCAAAACAACATGAGTTTATTAGAAGATAAACTTAAAATTAATTCAAATGACGAAATAAAAGTTAAAGATAGTACATCAACTGTTGAAGAGATTTTAGAAGAAGATAATGATGATTTAGCAAATCAAACAACATTCATTGTTGGTAACGAAATTATTGATGAAAAACTTGATGAGCTACATTTAAAAGACATTATTGAAGAACAACAAGAAAAACAAAAATCTGCTTCTAAAGAAAAGCTATCTGATGAACAAGAAGAAGAAAAACAAGAACAACTAAATCTTGAAGAACAAGAGAAACAAAAAGAGCTAGAAGAAAAAGAAGAACAAGAAGCTAGAACAGATGATCAAAATGATGATTTAAATGAAGAATCAAAAATTGAAGAAGAACAAGTTGAAGAGACAATTCAGCAAGAGGTTGATTCAAAAGATTCAGAATCTAAATAAGACAATATATTAATTTAAAAGTAGAGTAAAGATTATCTAAATTTATATTGATAATCAATTACTTACTTTTTTATTTATCAACACATACAAAATTAATAAAACTACAGCATTTTTTTAAAATGCATGTATCCAAATTAACGACGTTAAATATTTAAATATAAGTTATTAAAAATCAAATTATGATATACAATATTAATGTTATTTATATGACATTGTCTTAATTTTATTCCTTAAGTTAAGGTCGCTTTGTCATTATTTTATATTTAAGAAAGGAAACAAATTTATGGCTATAAGTAAACAAGAAAAATCTAAAATTGTTAAAGAATTTGGTGGTAGTGAAAAAAACACTGGAAAAACAGAAGTTCAAATTGCTATTTTAACTGCTGAAATTTCTTCACTAACAAACCACTTAGTTGATAACAAAAAAGATAACATCTCTAAAAGAGGGTTATACAAAAAAGTATCACAAAGAAAATCTTTATTAACTTATTTAAAAAACACTGATATTAACAGATACCGTGAAATAATTAAAAAACTTAACTTACGTGGTAACTAATTTATCAATGCATTTAAGTAATAAAAAAATTAGTTCTTTCATGTACTAATTTTTTTATTACTTACTTATAAATAATTACGAGGGACATCATCATGGCTTTTTTCAAAAGAAGAAATAAAAAGGTAATTCAAGAGACAAATATTAACACTCTTAAACCAGATCTAAAAAAAATAAAGGTTTCAAATAGTATTGTAGTCGGTGGGATGATTGCTTTTGGTAAATCAACATTAGCTAAAAAAATTAATGAGGCAATTAAAGACTCACAAATTGTTTTTGAATTAAATGATGAAGATCAATTGATGAATCTTTTATTACAAAAAATGTATGAAAGAGAAAACAATGTTTTATTTGGATCATTATTCCAATTGTATTTTGTATTGAATAGATTCCAAAATTACAAAAACAATTGTAACAATAAAAACATTACTATTTTTGATAGAAGTATTTTTGAAGACTGATTATTTGCTCATGAAAACATCGTAAGACCAAGTGTGTTTTCATATTATGATAGTTTATGAAAAGATGTTGCATATGAATTAATTTATGAGTATGGTGTTCCAAAACTATATGTAATATTAACTGGGGACTGAAACCTATTTAAAGAACGTTTATTTGAAAGAAATAGAAAAATTGAAATTGATAACTATAAAAAGAATGAAACGTACTTTAGAAAGTTATTAGAAATATATGAAGAATATATGGTTAATGTGTGTAAAGACTTTGGGATTGACTATATCCTAGTTGATGCAAATAAACCATTAGAAGAAAAAGTTGAAATTGTATTAAATAAAATTAAATCAATTACAGCATGACATAAGAAAATAAATAGCACTGATTCATATAGAATTGAAAGCTTTATTAACCACTATAATTTCTTTACTGCAAAAGATTTAAGTAGTTCTAAAGCTAATGAATTTATAGCTGAAATAAATAAAGTTTTAGATAAACAAGAAATAACTGTAATATCTATGCTTAATGGATTAGAACCATATGCTTCTAAAAAGACATATGAAGAAATTGCTAACGAATTAACTCTTTCAGTTGCTAAAATAAAAGCGATAGAAAAAACTGCTGTAGAAAAAATTAAACAATTAAATATTAAAATTTAGTTTGGGTGATTAAAATGTACAATCATAGTTTGATAGAAAAGAAATGAAGTAAATATTGAAAAGAAAATAAGACATACAAATTTTTTGACGACATTAAAAATGATAAAAAATTTTATGTGTTAGACATGTTTCCATATCCTAGTGGTAGTGGTTTACATGTGGGTCATGGAAAAGGTTATACATTCACTGATGTAATTGCAAGGTTCAAAAGATTTCAAGGTTACAATGTTTTACACCCAATTGGTTGAGATGCTTTTGGTTTACCAGCAGAACAATATGCATTAGATACAGGAAATCACCCAGAATCTTTTACAACTAAAAACATTGATAACTTTAGAGAACAGTTACAAATGTTTGGTTTTAGCTATGATTATGAAAAAGAAGTAAATACAATTGACCCAAAATATTATCAATGAACACAATGAATTTTTATTCAGCTTTATAAAAAAGGATTGGCTGAAATAAAAGATATTGATGTTAACTGATGTGAAGCACTTGGGACAGTTCTTGCTAATGAAGAAGTATTAACTGATTCAAAAGGAAATAAAATTTCAGAACGTGGCGGACACCCTGTTGTAAAAAAACCAATGAAACAATGAGTTCTTAAAATTACAGAATATGCTGATCAACTAATTGATGATTTAGAATTAACTGATTGAAACGTTGGTTTAAAAAATATTCAAACTTCTTGAATTGGAAAAACAAATGGTGCAAGTATTAAGTTTAAAGTTGCTAACTCAAAACAAGAGGTTGAAGTATTTACTTCAAGACCAGATACTATTTTTGGAGTAAGTTTTATTGGTTTATCAATTGATCATGAAATTGTTAAACAAATAGCAACTAAAGATAAAGAAATTCAAAAATATATAGATAGTGTTAATTCTTTAAAAGAATATGAAAGAAATAAAGATGAAGCTGAAAAGACAGGTGTTTTTTTAAATCTTTATGCAATTCATCCAATAACAAATAAACAAATTCCAATCTATGTTACAAATTATGTTTTATCAAACTATGGTAATGGAGCTGTAATGGGTGTTCCAGCTCATGATATTAGAGATAATTTATTTGCTAAAAAATATGGTTGTGAAATGATCAAAGTTATAGAATCAAAAGAAGATTGTTATGATGGAGATGGTAAACACATTAACTCTGATTTTTTAAATGGTTTAGATATTAAACAAGCAACAGATAAAATTATTTCTTATCTTGAGAAAAATAAAATTGGAAACAAAAAGACTAACTATAAATTAAAAGACTGATTATTTAGTAGACAAAGATATTGAGGAGAACCATTCCCAGTTTTATTTGATGATAAAGGGAATATTTTACTTGAAGAAAAACTCCCACTAGTTTTACCAAAAACAGACAACATTAAACCAAGTGGTGATGGTAAAAGTCCATTAGCTAATTTAAAAGACTGAGTTAATGTAAAAATTGGTAATAAGTTATATCAAAGAGAAACAAACACTATGCCTCAATGAGCTGGGAGTTGTTGATACTTTTTAGGATATTTATTAAAACAAGATAATGGTGAATATATTCCTTTAAACTCAAAACAAGCCTTTGATATCTTTAAAAGATGAATGCCAGTTGATTTATATGTTGGTGGGCAAGAGCATGCAGTGTTACACTTGCTTTATGCAAGATTTTGATACAAATTTTTATATGACATTAAAGTTGTACCTAACAAAGAACCTTTTTTTAAACTTGTAAACCAAGGGATGATATTAGGTTCTGATGGTGAAAAAATGTCAAAGTCAAAAGGTAATGTTGTAAATCCATTGGATGTAATTAAACTTTATGGTGCAGATTCATTAAGACTATATGAATTATTTATGGGTCCAATTATAGCTTCACTTGAATGAAGTGATAATGGCTTAGCTGGAATGAATAAGTGAATCAATCGTGTATACAGAATGTTTGATACTAAAAAGATTGATAACCAAGAAAATAAAGAACTTGAATTAGCTTATATAAAGTTTGTTTCCAAGATAACAAAACACATTGAAAACTATGAAACTAACTTAGCAATTTCTGAAATGATGATCTTTGTTAATGAGTGTTATAAATATGAAACATTAAATAAGAAAATGATGGAAGGTTTTGTAACAATATTATCTTGTTTTACTCCTTTTGTTTGTGAAGAAATTAATGAAGTATTTTTTAACAATAAAAGTAGTATTACAAAAAACAAATGACCAAAAGTTGATGATTCAAAAATTGTTGTTTCAGAATTAAACATTCCAGTTCAAATTAATGGAAAAGTTAGAGATGTAATTAATGTAAAGATGAACCAAGAAGAAAAAGAGGTTATTAATCAAGCATTAAATTCATCTAAAATAAAACAATTAATTGAAAACAAACAGATTGTTAAGACAATTTATGTAAAAAACAAAATTGTAAATCTAATAATAAAATAATGTATAATTTACAAGTACAATTGCAAAGTTATATTTATATTTTTAAGTAATGAGGAATTTTTATGGCAATTAAAAGAAGTGTTAGATTAGAGTGTAGTGAATGTAAAGAAATTAATTACTTAACATTCAAAAACCAAAAGAAACATCCAGAACGTTTAGAATTAAACAAATATTGTTCTAGATGTCAAAAAGCGCAACCACACAAAGAAACTAAAAAGAAATAATTTTTATGTTAAAACAAAATATTGTTAAAAAAGTAATTGAAATGAATGATGCTGATGCATTCTTGTTTGTATCAGATGTAAATCGTTATTGATATACAGAGTTTCAATCTTCTTATGGATTTGTGGTTTGTACTTTAAGTAAAACATATTTATTTTTAGATAAAAGATATTTTCAAAAAGCTGTTGATACTATTAAAGATGAAAATATTATTATCCTTGATTTAAAATCTCAACAACAAGTTTTAGACTTATTGGTTGAATTAGGTGTTAACAAATTACTTGTAGAAAAAGAACATTTCTTACTAAGTGATTTTAGTTTTTATGGAAGAAGCATTTCTAAAATAGTTCCTTTCCAATCAAGTATTTTAAGAATCCAAAAAACAGCTAAAGAACTAGAATACATGCAAAAAGCATGTGATATTGTATGTGAGACTATGAATTGAATTCAAACTGTGATTCAACCAGCAATGACAGAAATTGAAGTTTCAAACATGGTAAGTTCTCATATGTTAGATCTTGGTGCTGAAAAAAATTCATTTGATCCAATAGTTGCTAGTGGTCCCAATGGTGCTTATCCTCACCATAAACCATCTAATAGAGCAATTCAAAATAATGAATTTGTAACTATTGATATGGGTTGTATTTATAATGGTTATTGTTCTGATTTAACTAGAACATTCCCAATTGGTACTCCAGATCAAAGATTAATTGATGCTTATAATGTTGTATTAAAATCAAATGAAACTGGAATTCAGAGTGTTAAGTACAAAATGAATGGAAATGAATTAGATAAAATTTGTAGAGACATAATTTCAGATACTGAATTCAAAGAATACTTTGTTCATTCAACAGGACATGGTGTTGGTATTGAAGTTCATGAACTTCCAAATGTTAGCACTTCTTATGACAAACCTTTAGAACACAATTCTGTTGTTACAGTAGAACCTGGAATTTATATTCCTGGCCTTGGAGGAATTAGAATTGAAGATATGGTGTTAGTTGACAAAGATAATAACCATGTAACTTTAACTGACTTAGCAACTAAGCATAGATTTATATAATTTTTAAATAGCTTCATTAGGGTGAGGCTATTTTTATTTTTTTATTTACAAAGTATATTAAAATTAATATGTTATGAAAATAGTAAACCTAAACAATTTAAATACCCATTATGAGATAAAAAACTTAATTATAGGTCATTTCAACATTATCCATAATGGTCATTTAAAACTTATTAATAAACATAAAAATTTTTCATTTCTTATTTTTCAAAATAACCCCTCTAAAAGTTACAATATGTACTCATTAGATGAAAGAATTGAAAATCTAAAACAATTTAAACCAGATTACATATTTTATTTTGATATTTTAGAGGATAATTGTGATGCAGTTCAATTTATTGAAAAATATTTGAAGAAAATAAAAATTGAAAATATTATTGTAGGGTCAGACTATCGTTTTGGTAAAGATAAAAGTGGTGATGTTAATTTACTAAAAAAATATTTTAATGTTGAACCAGTTAACAACGATGAAGTTATATCTACACATAAAATTCTTTCATTAATTGAAAATGGAGAAATCCAAAAAGCAAATTCATTATCAGCTTTTAATTTTTATTATTATGGTGAGGTTATTCACGGAAAAAAGATTGGTACTAAAAATTTTTTCCCAACAGCTAATATAGTTCAAAATAAAACTATAAAAATTAAAGCCGGAAGTTATGTATCAAAAACACTAATTGACAAAAAATGATATGAGAGTATTTCTTTTGTAGGCATTCCAAAAACTGTAGAATCAAACTTAGAAGTTGTAGAAACCTATATCTTTGATTTTTCAGAAAATATATATGGAAAAAAGATTAAAGTTGAATTATTAAAGTTCATTAGAGAAAATCAAAAGTTTGATTCCTTTGATGAATTATTAAAAAATATAAAAAATGATTTACAAATAGCAAAAGACTACTTCATAACAAAGTAATTAATTTATATAAATTATTATTTTTATTCATTAACAAAGGTGTTTATTAAATAAAAATGTTATGAAATTTGAAGTAGTGGAAAAATCGGTACTGTCTCATTTTTTGGAGAAACTCATTCTTAGAAAAAAGTTTAAAATAAATTTTAGGAGTGAGTTATGTCAAAAAAACCAGAAAACAAAGATG
>CASDXH010000026.1 GCA_949285105.1 uncultured Mycoplasma sp.
TTGATTTACCATAATTTTATGGTACAAATTAAGAGCTAGAAAAAAGTATCTAGCCCTGTAAGGAGAAAGATACTTTCCACAAACTATTCTACATTACCAAATTTGAAGATAGTTATAATGCTATCTTTTTTTATTTTGTTTTATTGTAAACTAGCTCAACAACATCATTAAATCTTTTTGTATCTACTAATTTTAATTTTATTTCTTTTGATAAATTATTAAATAATCTTATGCCATCCCCTAATATAATTGGAAAAACATAAATTATAAATTTATCTATAAGGTTCATTTCTAGCATTTGTTTAATTATGTTAGAACCACCACAAACCCATATCTTTCCATAAAAAGATTTTTCTATGTTGTTTATAATCTCTTCTATTTTTCCAGAAACAAATTTTATATTATCTTTATCTTTAATATTTCTATTAGTAATAACATAAGTTATTTTATTTTCGTATGGTCACTTTTTTGAAATCTTATTTATTACATCATATGTTCTATATCCCGTTAGAACAACATCAATCTCGTTAAAGAATTGATCATAATTTACATCGTCAAGTTTCTCACTATTTAATCAATCAATGCTGTCATCTTTTCTTGCTATATATCCATCAAGGCTTGCTGCTATATAAAGAATTTTTTCTTTCATTTAATGCTCCGAACACAAAAAATAAATGCCATATTATTAAACAATAATATAGCACCATTAGTCAAACAAAATTTTAGTAAGTACCATCATTTTTGATTTGGCTTAATAAATCTATGTTTTTAGTGTCTTCTTCATTGAATCATAAATTTGACTCTTTTCCATTTAGTAAAGAAACTAGGAAGTTTTTGTAACTAGCATTTCATTTTTTATTTTTATAAAAATTTTCACTTAAAAAATCTTTCATTGAGTCTCTTTGAGTGAAACCTTCCATTGGACAACCACAAGGTACAATAGGCATAGAAAGTTTTTTAGCTGTTCTTGATATATCAGTTTCTCTAGCCAAAATAAAAGGTCTTATAAATCAAATATCACTTCTATCCAAATACATTTTTGGTTTAAAGGTTGCAATCCTTCCTTCGTTTATCATGTTCATAAAAAATGTTTCAATCGCATCATCTGCATGATGACCCATAGCAACTTTATTACAACCAAGTTTTTTAGCTTCATCTATAAGAATTGCCTTCTTCATCTTAGAACATAATGAACATTGGATTTTTCCTTTTTTCATTTGAGCTCTTAATATTTCGCCCATTTGAGTATCAGCAATAACGAACTTAATCCCCTTTGATTCTCAATATTTTATAATTGGTTCATATTCAATAAAACATAGATTCATTTTTAAGTGAACACCATAAACCTCTATGTCTCAGTTCAATTCTTTTTTTACAATGTTTTTATATATTCCAAGAGTCTCTAACAATAACATTGAGTCTTTACCACCAGATACTCCAACACATATCTTGTCATTGTTTTCAATGATTCTAAATATTTTGTTTGCTCTTATTACACTTCCTATAATTGATCTCATTTTTACCTCATTAAAAATTACAAATTAAATTATAACTAATAAGTTAGTTTGTTAGTAATTATTATAAAAATATTATTTATAATAGTTAATATGAATATGCATTCGTTTTTATCAAATTCAAACATAATTACTAATGTCAATACAAACTCACCAAGTCAGGAATTTTTAACCATATTATTATATGCTTTAAGTTCTGTTGGTATATTTTGTATAATCTTTTTTATTTTTTATAACCTTCATAAAAAAATTCTTATTAAAAGGAATGTTGACACAATAAAAAAGATTTTTATTTTTTTAACTCTAGGAATAATATATTCTTCAATTTCGCCGATTTTAATTGTGATAATGAAACAAGTTAATCCAAATTATATTGTTTTGTCTCAGATTGTTGTTTTGACCCTTTTTGCTTTGTTTACATCAACAATATGTATGGTTGGTAGTTTTGTTGTTTTTTTATTCTCTAATATTTTTTTACCAGATTATGGCTTTCACCCCCATATTCTTTTCTTATTAATTTTTTATGTTGTTGCAACTATTTTTGTGGGGATTGTAAGGTTTTTATTTGGAAATAAATTTAAATATGTTTTTATATTGTCATTTCTAATGTTTGGTTTAATGTGTGCTGTTGCTCTTATTTTTTATAATGGCGATAATTTAATCTCTATACTAATTAACATTGCTACAAACTATCCATTATTCCTTCTTATTTATGCAATTGGAAATTATTTATCAAATTTAATTGACAATACATATAAACTTAGAACTTCAATTCATTATGATAATGATTATTTTGTTAATAGTCATTACTCTAAAATTGCATTTGATGAATATATCAAGACAAATAAAACAGACATTGGAGTGTTTTTAACAATTAGTTTTATTAATGTTGAAAACTTACTTACAACAGAGGGAAGACAAGCAGTTGTTGAGGCTGAAAAAACATTGATTAGATATGTTTTATATAATTTTAAAGATACTTGTTTTTACTTTAAGACATTTAATAATGAATATGGTTTATTTTTTAAAGTTCATGATAAAAATAAAATTAACTTAAAAAAATCAATTGAAAATAATAACAAAAATAACCGTACCCAAGATGATTTTTTATATGAACTTGAACAAGTATTGAAAATGTTTCCAAATAAGATTGATTTTAATAATCAATTTTATGACATTCAAATTGTAGGTTACGCTAGTTTGTATGGTATCCATTCTAATGATTTTTATAAATTGAGTTCATTTAATGAAGATGTAAAAAAGTATTGAGCAATTAACAATGATATTAATATTGTTAAACTTTATAGAAGTAATATTTTAAAGAACAATATTGATGAAACAAATAAACTTGAAAAGGTTAAACAAGAACATGACTTCAATAACATTTCTCTATCGCTTATTAAATCAAGTTTAAATAATGAGAAATATTTCATACCAAAAATATTCTGATTGAAAGAAAGTATTTTTAGTTTTGATCAGCTACATAATAAGTTTAGTGAAGATCAAGAAAAACTTAATCTTGTAGTAAGATATATAGCATATCATTCTTTGAAACTTTTTAACCAATACTTAATTGAAGAAGACAAAAAAAATATTAATACAACAAATTCAAAAATACTTATAGATTATCCAATTAATGAATTAACAAAAAATGTTTTTTCTATAATTGAAATTTATACAAAAATAAAAAAACATAATTTAGAACCAAGCAATGTGATATTAAATTTTAATTTAGCAAACACTAGCATTAAAAATAATTCAAAAGAATTAAATGAAATACTATCATTATTTAACAAAGGGTTTGGGATTTGTTTTTTTAACTTTTCTTCAAGTGATGTAACAACTTTATTGAAGATCAAAAAATTCAGCATCGTATTAAACAAAGATAAAGAAGAAGAAAATAAGAGGTTAATTAAACACTTAAATAAATGCAAAGATAATATTGACAATATCTTTTATCGTTAATATTATTTGATTTTTTATAAAATTAAATAGAATAATAAATTGATGTTAGAACTTATGAAGCGAGTAATATATGAAAATTTTGGTTATTAATAAAAAAGCTAATTTCAATTATACAATTTCAGATACTTATGAGGCTGGGATTGAATTAAAAGGTGTTGAAGTCAAATCTTTGCAATCTAAAAACGCTTCAATTAATGAATCATACATCACATTTGTAAAAAATGAAGCTTATATAATAAATATGCATATAGCACCATATGAAAACGGGAACATATATAATGTTGATCAAGATAGAAGAAGAAAATTACTACTTCACAAGCATGAAATTATAAAACTTCAATTGCAAATCAAAAAAGATTCAATAACTATTGTACCCTTAAAGGTTTATTGAAAAAAAAATAAAATCAAAGTTCTAATAGGTTTAGCTAAGGGTAAAAATGTAGTAGATAAAAGAAATACAATTAAAGAAAGAGATGCTAAAAGGGAGTCTAAAAAGTACTTTTAGATCCCTCTTTTTTGTCTATTAAAAAACAATATAAGAAAATAAAAAAAGGGGCCTTTTTGCCCTTTAATATATTAATGGTGCTCAGAAAGGGACTTGAACCCATAAGACATTACTGTCGGTAGATTTTGAGTCTACTGCGTTTGCCATTCCGCCATCTGAGCATATTACATTAATATATTATAATATTGTTTCAAACAATTATGAAAGGAAGTTAGAAAATTTTAGATTCACTCTTATTAAGGAGTTTCACTATGTTTTGTTTGTGTCTATAAACAACAACAAATGATGCAAGAAATAAAATTAAAAATAAACTTAAAATATATCATCAATTGTTTTGGTAGTTTATTATATTTGCTACATTATATGCTTGATTAACGTTAGGAATAGAATCTAGTATCAAAAGGTTAGGAATACTTAATATATATAGGTAGTCAAGATATGGAATAAATGTTAAAAGGCTTGAAATTGAAACTGCGATTATTGATGATAGGGAAACATATCTTGTTAGTAAAACAACAATAAAGAAAACAAAAAATGCCGTTATAAAAATTCATGGAGAAACAGCAGCTAATAATGCTGCAGCACATGCTGCACCCTTACCCCCAGAATATTTTTTAGCTATGCTAAAATCACCTTTATATTTTATCAATGAATAAATATAAAACACTGGAAAACAGTGTCCAATAACTGCAAACAAACCAGCTAGATAAATAATAAATCCATTCTGTGTAAATAAATAATAATTACTGGCTGATAAAAAAGTTGGAACAATAAAATGATATAAAACAACACAAATAAACACAGATATTCAACACTTAATCATGTCAAAAATCATCACAAAAATTCCAATTATTTTTCCAAAAGCTCTTAATGAATTTGTTGCTCCAACGTTCCCGCTACCTATATTTCTCAAGTCAATTTTTTTTATTTTTGAAATTATCAAACCAAATAAAATGTTTCCAAAAAGATATCCGATTAAACAAAAAAGAATTGATAATCCAAAAAAACTAGCGGTAGTCACACAACCTCCAAATAGCTAAAATAAAAATTTTATTTGATATTAAAATAGTACTATATAATTATAAAGTACTTAAGAATTATTTTTGTTAATATTTTAAAAATGCAAGGTATTTCTTTTTAAATTAGTCTTAAATATTTTTGTGTTTATATTTTATTTTATTGAGGTTGTTATATGTCTTATAAAGAATCCGATATTAAAGTTTTAGAAGGTTTAGAACCAGTTAGAAAAAGACCTGGTATGTACATTGGTTCAACAGATCAAAGAGGATTGCATCATCTTATTTGAGAAATTTTTGATAACTCAGTTGATGAAGTTTTAGCAGGTGTTGCTAATACTATTAAAATGACATTACATAGAGATGGTTCTTTTACTGTTGAGGATAATGGTAGAGGTATTCCAACAGGTATTCATCCAAAAACAAAGATGTCAACTGTTGACACAGTTTTTACAAGTCTACATGCTGGTGGTAAATTTGATGACTCAGCTTATGGTGTTTCAGGTGGACTACACGGTGTTGGTAGTTCAGTTGTTAATGCCTTAAGTTCTTGATTAACAGTTACTGTAAAAAGAGATGGAAAAATATATGAATCAAAATTTAAAGATGGTGGAAAAATAGTTCAAAAGTCGACGATAATTGGTAACACAAATAAGACTGGTACAACTGTTACTTTTATGCCTGATAAAACAATATTTAAAAATGTAGTTTTTAATGCGAATACTATCCTAGAAAGAGTTAAAGAAACAGCATTTTTGCTAAAAGGATTAAAGATTGTTTTTGAGAACGAAGTTACTCACAAAAAAGAAGAATTCTTAGCGGAAAATGGGTTGATTGAATTTGTTCAATTTATAAACAGTACACAAACACCTTTTTCTCAAATTGTATATATGGAAGGAAAAGATCAAGGAATTGAAGTTGAAGTAGCTTTTCAATATAACAACAGTAACTCAGAAACATTTATATCATTTGCAAACTCTGTAAAGACAAAAGAAGGTGGTTCACATGAAACTGGTTTTAAAACAGCTTTAACTGAAACACTTAATGAATATGCAAGAAAATGAAAACTAATAAAAGAAAAAGAAAAGAATTTTGAAGGTAGTGATTTTAGAGAGGGCTTAGTTTGTATTATTTCTGTTAAAGTTCCAGAGAAGTTAATCTCATATGAAGGGCAAACAAAAAACAAACTATTCACCCAAGAAGCTTATGTTGCAGTAAGGACAATAGTAAAAAATAAATTAACTTACTGGTTAGAAGAAAATAAAAAAGATGCTAAGTTAATTATTGAAAAAGCTCAACTTTCAAGAGATGCTAGAGATGCTGCTAGAAAAGCTAGGGAAGAGGTTAAACAATTAAAGGGTCAAAAGAAAGAAAGAATCTTATCTGGTAAACTTACTCCATGTCAGTCTAAAGATAATGTTCAGACAGAATTATTTCTTGTTGAGGGGGACTCAGCTGGTGGTAGTGCTAAACTTGGGAGAGACAGAAAATTCCAGGCAATCTTACCATTAAGAGGTAAAGTAATTAACGTTGAAAAAGCACAACTTAAAGACCTATTAAAAAATGAAGAAATTGGAACAATCATTTCATGTATTGGTGCAAGTATTGGTAGTGATTTTGACATATCAAAGTCAAATTATGGAAAAATAATAATCATGACTGATGCAGATACAGATGGTGCTCATATTAGAGTTTTATTATTGACATTCTTTTACCGTTATATGAGACCATTAATTGAAGAGGGTAAAGTTTATATTGCATTACCTCCTTTATACAAATTCACTAACACTAAAAATAAAAAGTCGACATATGCATGAGAAGAATATGAACTTGAAGAACTAAAACAAAGTGCTAGTTCATACGAAATCCAAAGATATAAAGGTCTTGGCGAAATGAATGCTGATCAATTGTGAGAAACTACTATGAACCCAGATACAAGACAATTAATTCAAGTATCAATTGAAGATGCTGCTTTAACTGAACGTCGTGTTTCAATATTGATGGGAGAAGATTCGTCAAAGAGAAAAGAATGAATAAATGATAATGTTGATTTTGAATTAGAAAGCTAATTCAAAATCTTATACTATTATGATAAAAAAACCATAAAAACATTTAAATGGAGGAGAACATGTCTAGTATTTTTGATAATAATAACAAAATATGAAACAGGTCGCTTGAGGACATAATGTCTGAAAGTTTTGGTAAGTATGCTAAATACATTATCCAAGATAGAGCATTACCTGATATAAGAGATGGATTAAAACCTGTTCAAAGAAGAATTTTATATGCAATGAATGAATTAAAAATTCATCATGATAAACCATATAAAAAGTCAGCTAGAACTGTTGGGGAAGTAATTGGTAAGTACCACCCGCATGGTGATAGTTCAATTTATGAGGCTATGGTTAGAATGTCTCAGGAATGAAAAAACAATATTCCTTTACTTGATATGCAAGGTAATAAAGGTTCACTTGATGGTGATGGTCCAGCTGCTATGAGATATACAGAATGTAGACTTTCTCAATTTGGTGAATTAATGCTTGATGACATTGAAAAAGATACTGTTAAATTCATTCCTAACTTTGATGATTCAGAAAGTGAACCATCAATTTTACCATCTCTTTTACCAAATGTTTTAGTTAATGGTTCTACAGGTATCGCTGCAGGTTATGCAACAAATGTTCCTCCTTTTAATTTAAGCGAAGTTTTACAAGGAATTATTTACAGAATTAAACATAACAGTTGTTCAATAAATGAAATTGCTTCAATTATCAAAGGACCAGATTTTCCAACTGGTGGTATTATTCAGGGTAAAGAAGGGATCTTAGAAATCTTTGCCACTGGTAAAGGTAAGTTTAACATTAGAGCAAGAATTTCTGAAACTGTAAAAAGTAATAAAAAAACAAAACAATTAGTTGTTACTGAAATTCCATATGAAACAAATAAAGCAAACATTGTTAAGTCGATCGAAGAACTAAGAATTAATAATGAATTACCTGGTCTTAAAGAAGTTAGAGATGATTCTGATAAAAACGGGGTTTCAATTGTAATGGAACTTGAAACTGATAAAGATTTGGAAATTATTAAAAACTTCTTATACAAAAAAACGCAATTACAAATTTCTTATTCTGCCAATATTATTTTGATAAAGGATAGAAAACCTTGTCAAACAAACATTATTCAAATTATTGATTCTTATATTGAACATGCTAATGACATCATTATAAGATCATCAACTTTTGATCTTAAAAAAGCGTTAAACCGTAAAGAAATCCTTGAAGGTTTAATCAAAGCAATTAAAGATGTTGATAAATTAGTTAAGTTAATTAAGTCATCAAAAAGTAAGGATGAAGCTAAGCAAAAAATTATGAGCTCATTTAAATTAAATGAGAACCAAGCAGAAGCTGTTGTTAACCTTCGTTTATATGTTTTAACTTCATATGACACTGAAAAACTTGTAAATGAATATAATGAATTATTAAAATTCATTGATATTAAAAAAAGATTAATTGAAGATCAAAACTATAGAAACCAATTCTTAATTGATAAACTTAAAGAGTTTGATAACAAATTAGGTTTCAAAAGAAAAACTTCAATTGAAGATGAAATTGAAGAAATTGCAATTGAACAAACAGATATTATAGAAGAAAACCATGGTGTTTGTATTGTTACTAGAGATAACTATATTAAGTTTATTAAAGACATTTCAATTACAGATGTGACTTTAGATAAATTCAAATTTAAAGAGGGTGATATTCCCATTAATATGATTTCATTAAGCACACTTGAAACTTTAGTGTGTTTAACTTCAAAAGGTAAGTGTATTACTATTCCAGCCCATAAAATTAAATTCTCTAAAGCAAAAGATAATGGAATACATATTAACGAAATTATTACAATTGACTCATTCGAAAAAACGATTGCAATTTTTGCAATTTCTAAAAACTCAAATATTAAAACAGAAGTATTTGTTGCTACAAAAAATTCTTTAGTAAAACGTTTCATGATTGAAGATCTTACAATCTCTAGAAACGCTAAAATCTCTTCATATATAGGATTAAAATCTGATGATGAAGTTATCAATGCCTTTGTTGTAAAAGATGAATATAAAGAAGTTATTACTATTACTCGTAACGGTAATGGTTTAAGATATCAAATTAGTGAAGTACCAGTAGTTGGTAGAAGTGCATCAGGGGTTAAGAACATCAACTTAAAAGATGATGACTGTGTTGGTGCTGTAATGCCTGTAGAACCAGATGAAAGTTTTATTTTCTTGGTTTCCAACCGTGGGGCTAAAAGAATTCACTTTGAAGATTTAGCTTTAACAAGTCGGGCTAAGATTGGTAAGAGAATTCTTTCGCAAGTAGAATCTAATCCATATCATATTCACTCAGGATTTATGATTGGTGGAAGAGAAACAGTTTATCTTTTAGATGCTAATAATAAACTATATGAGAAAAAGGTTTCAGATATCCCAATAACTGACTCAACAACTAGAATGAACTCGTTCAATGATGTAAGCGAAATTAGCGACGCATCATATTTAAAAAAAAATCAAAATTTAATATTAAATAGTGATGATTTCAATTTTGAGAAGCTTGTTGAAGCAAAAAATGTGCTAAAACAATCAGAATCTGAAGAAGAAATTGTTGATGAAGTAAACCATGAATTAAAGAAATTGATCTCTAAAAAAATACCTTTAAACATCAATATAAATAAAGTTAACATTGATGATGTATTAGTTAAAGGTGGAAGCAAATTAGATTTAAGCGAGATAAGAAATGAAGTTCATGATGACATTATGGAAGAACAAGAAGTTCAAAAACAAGAATTAGTTGATGATTCTTCAATTGATAATGAATACATAGAACAAGAAACTGAAAACATAGAGCACGAAGAAGAAGTAGAAGAAGAATACTCTGAAGAAGAAATTAAAGAAGAGAATTTTGAAGAAGATTCTGAAGATGAATCAAGTGATGAATATGAACAAGATTCTGAAGAAGAATATTCTGATGAAGAAGTAGATGAAGATTCTGAAGAATATGAAGAAGCCGAAGAGTATGACGAAGATCAAGAATACTCAGAAGACGAATATGAGCAATCAGATGAAGAATATTTAGATGAAGAGACAGAAGAATATGAAGAAGAATCTGATGATGAATACTCTAATGAAGAAGTAGAAGAAGAATACTCTGAAGAAGAATACTCAGATGAAGAAGCAGAAGAATATGAAGAAGAAGAAGAGTATTCTGATGAGGAAGTAGAAGATGAATCTGAAGAGTATGACGAAGATCAAGAATACTCTGAAGAAGAATACTCAGATGCAGAAGCAGAAGAATATGATGAAGAAGAAGAAGATTATTCTGATGAGGAAGTAGAAGAAGAATCTCAAGAAGAATATTCAGACGAAGAAACTGAAGAGTATGATGAAGATCAAGAATACTCAGAAGAGGAATATGAAGATTCTGAAGAATATGATGAAGACCAAGAATACTCAGACGAAGAAGTAGAAGAAAATTATGAAGAGTATGAAGAATCAGACGAAGAATATTGAAGAAGAAACTGAAGAAGAATATTCTGATGAAGAAGTAGAAGAAGATTCTGAAGAATATGAAGAGTATGATGAAGATCAAGAATATTCAGAAGAAGAAGAAGAATATGAGGAATCAGATGAGGAATACTCTGATGAAGAAGTAGAAGAAGATTCTGAAAAATATGAAGAGTATGATGAAGATCAAGAATATTCAGAAGAAGAATATGAGAAGAATCTGAAGAATATGAAGATTATGATAAAGAATATTTAGATGAAGAAACTGAAGAATATGATGAAGATCAAGAATACTCAGATGAAGAAGTAGAAGAAAATTCTGAAGAATATGATGAAGAAGAATATTCTGATGAGAAAGTAGAAGAAGAAACTGAAGAGTATGAAGACTCTGAAGAAGAGATTGAAGAAATTGAAGACGAAGAAGATATTGAAGAAATAATTGGCGACATTGAAGAGTATGAAGATTAATAAAAATCTTGGTTAATTCTAAGTTATTTGCTCGATTGACATGTGAAGTACAACACTCAAAAAGAGTGTGATATATCAAATGTTTTATTGCGATTTAGACAAAGACACAATTTCTAGAATCACAGATAAAATAATTCCAGAAATTGTGATGTGACAACAGAGACCATTATAGACTGTTTATCCAATTATGTACATAGATAGAATCAGATTCAAAATTAGAGAGGATTCTATCTACAAAGAAAAATCAGTTTATTTAATAATTGGTGTTAATATTGAGGAAAAAAAGAGATTTTGGGCTTTTGGATAGCTGAATCACAATCTTTTAAACAATGATTAATGATTTTTGATGAACTTAAAACAAGAGGTGTAAAAGATGTTTTGCTAACTTGTTGTGACAAATTGAAGGGGATATCATAAGCTTTAAAAGCTATATTCCCAAATTTTCACATTCAAAAATGTGTTATTCATCAAATAAGAAATTCTATAAAACATGTATCCCCAAGAGACGTTGCTCCATTTACAAGTGATATGAAAAAAATTTATAAATCACCAAGCTATGATGCAGCTCTTAAAGCGCTTGATTCTTTTGAAAAATCTTGAGGAGAAAAATATCCATATGGAGAAAAATATCCGTATGCTATCAAATCATGAAAAAATAATTTTGATGAATTAGTAACATTTTTTGACTATCCAACAGAAATTAGAAAAATGATCTACACAACAAATACAATAGAAAATCTAAATAGAAATATTAGAAAGATTACAAAAACAAAAGGTGCTTTTACAAGCACCCAATCGTTATCAAAAATAATTTACATGTGTTTAATCAACATCCAAGATGATTATGATTCAAGAGCTGTTCACAACTGACCTCAAATATTAAATCAACTAACTATCTTATTTCCAGATAGATTATGTGATATAAAATAGTTGTTATCA
>CASDXH010000027.1 GCA_949285105.1 uncultured Mycoplasma sp.
AATGTTCACATTCAAAAATGTGTTATCCATCAAATAAGAAATTCTACAAAACATGTATCTCCAAAAGATGTTGCATCGTTTACAAGTGATATGAAAAAATTTATAAATCACCAAGCTATGATGCAGCTTTTAAAGCACTTAACTCTTTTGAAAAATCTTGAGGAGAAAAATATCCATATGCTATCAAATCATGAAAAAATAATTTTGATGAATTAGTAACATTTTTTGATTATCCAATAGAAATTAGAAAAATGATCTACACAACAAACACAATAGAAAATCTAAATAGAAATATTAGAAAGATTACAAAAACAAAAGGTGCTTTCACAAACACCTAATTGTTATTAAAAATAATTTATATGTGTTTAATTAACACCTAAGAAGATTATGATTCAAAGACTGCTCACAACTGAATTCAAATATTAAATCAACTAACTATATTATTTCCAGATAGATTATGTGATATAAATAGTTGTTATCGAGCGATTTAAAAGATAACCCAAAAAATGAGTTTCTCCAAAAATCGCTACACTACCACAAACATTAATCCTATTTATATTTTTTATTTGTATTGTTCAAATATTATTTTTATTGTGTGTGATAAATTTTATTAGATAAATTCATTCATTTTTTCACACTAAAGTTTTCAACATCCTCTTTTGTAAAATGGAAATAAAAATTAGAATAAAAATTATAAGTAGTATTGTCTAAATTAGTAGTATATTCAACTCAATAGATACCATGATTACTATTAGATGGTTTGTTAATTGCTCATTTTTTAGTAAATTGAGAATTATTTCTATTAACATTGATTGTATCAAGCGTAACAATTTGATTTGTATCTGGATTTATATATTTTAATTTTAATATAATGTCATTTTTAACATTTTGAACACCATATAAATTAAAATTCAAAGCAATTTTGTTATCATATCAATTATCACTTGTTTTATAATAATTTGTATTATTTTTTGATTGTGATTTTAAACCTTCATAATCTGGTAATGTTTTTCTATCTACAATTTGAATTTCAAAGGTTTTTGATCTTTGTTTTTGATTATTTAATCCATATGGATAATAATCAAAATAATAATATCCATCATAGCTGCTTTGATTAATATCAGATAAACTAACGTTAATTCCACCAGCTTCTAAGTAAAGTTCATTTTTAACTTTTTTGTATGTTCCATCTTTGGTTTTTGAATAATAAATATCAATAGCAATATTGTTATTATTATTAGTAAAGTCACTAAAACTATCAATTAACAATAATTTATTTAATGGTAAATATCCTAAACTATTTACATAATCTTTTTCATATTGATATACATCAGATAATTCATTTGTTTTAATAATACCTTGACTTGTAATTGAAGGTATAAAATCTTTATATTTTAAATCTAATTCAGCAATAGTTTTATCAATATCATTGATTTGATCTTTATTTAATTGTTGTTCTAAATTATATAAATATTCTAAAAATTCACGTTTAGACTCAGGTGAAACATTATTAACAGGATCGTTGCCACTGCTCAAATAAGTGCCTGCAACAGTTCTATATAATGTTATTTTTCTAAATAATTGTGATTTTAAATCAGTTGTAGAATTTAAAAAATTATATTCATCATCAGTTAACTGTAGTTTGGCATATGTTTTATTCTTTCACTGATTTTGTCCATTTCCATAAGTGTCAGATGTATAATATATTTCACCATTTTTTATATAATAATTAAAATCTTTTAAAGAAGATTTATAATAATCAAAAGTTTGATTTATCAACCTAGATTCTTTAGTTTTCAAATCAATAATTAAAAATTTTACTGAATGATTAAAATCACCGGTTATATCATCAGTTGCTAAAACAATTTTTTCATTATAACCAAAAGCGTGATATCTGAATTTAGAAGTACTAAATCATTTAAATAATTCACATATTTCTTTACTTACATTGAATCCAAAGTGATTTGGATCTGGGTTTGAAGGATTGCTAAAATCAATAACAACTTGATAAGTATCACCAGTTATAAATTTTGATCTTACTAGTTTATTATTATGTTTTTTATTAGTTTGATCTTTATTATCTCAACAATAATAATATCAATATCCATCATAATACACTGGATTACTCTTGGATTTTCCATAGGTATTTGCACTCTCACTTACAAAATTACTTGGAATATTACGTGTTTCAAGTGAATTATTTTCATATAAAGTTTGTCAAGGAGCATTAAAAAATAAATTTGAATTATAATGTTCATCTGAAGGATACATTTTATATGGATCAGAGCTAAAGTTAAATATAACATTTTCAAGAGTTAAATTATTTGCTCAAAACGAAATCGGACCATTATAACTACCATTTCTACTATATGCAAATGTTGGATCCATTGCATATCATTTTTTTGTTTTTCCATCTATTAAATCATCAATGTATACTCATACAATTTCGTGCATAGCAGTATAATTAATGTTATTATGTGAAGTTACCATAGGAAGTGATGGTACACCTACAATATTGCATAATAAAGACATTAAACTCGCATAATCAGCACATACACCTTTATGATTTACAATTGTTGCTTCTATTGATGATGAATCTTCATAATTTAAATAATTAGCAACATAATAATATGCAGTTCAAGCTTTATCGATTCCACTCATATCAAAACTTATAAGATTTAAGAAATTATTAACAAATTCAATAAATGAATTTTTATAAAATCCAGGTGTTAATCATTTATCTGCATAATAATCAAATACTTCCCCTTTATAAGTTGATAAAGACTCAACATAATAAGTTTTGTTTATTATTTCAGGTGTATTTCAATTATTAATATTTTTTCAATTAATTAAATTTCCATTTTCATCTTTTAAATTAATTCTAAATACAGGGTTTGAAAAAGCAAAATATGGAAAATATTTTCATCTTGTAGTTATTCATTTAGAAAATGCATTTGCCATTAATGTAGAGCTAATTTTTCTTTCTCCAAATGTAATCTTAACATAATTAGTATTTTCAAAATGTTGATCTAACATATTAATTAAATCATCTTCAGTAATTAAATTATCATCAACTTGACGTAATAGTACATTACCTCATTTTTTTTCTAAGTCACTAATTGGTTTTTTGTTAGGTTTATCATCAGGAATATAATCAGGATTATCTGAAATAATAATATCAGATGAATTAGATGGATTAGATGGGGTAGATGGATTAGATGGAATAGATGGATTATTGTTTAAAAATCCACTAAAAGTTAATGTTTTAGAAATAGTAGTTTTATTTAAATTTTGGTTATTAGTTGCATTTTGCAAACTAACATTAAAATTTAATGTACCATTATTATCATTAGATTGAATAGAACCAATAATTAAATTTTTATTTCAATCAAAAGAAGAAATATTTGATGAATTATTAATTTGAAAAACATCATTTTTGTATTCAATTAATTTGTTTTTTATTCATGTTTCGTTAATACTTGAATTTGAAGCTAAAATGTTACTATCACCAAAATTATATGTAGATTGATTATTAAATTGAATTGAATAATAAATATTAGATGTTTGTTTGTTAAAACCAATAAAAGTTAGATTAGAAGAAATTGAATTATTATTGTTATTACTATTTTTAAGTGTTAGTTTGAAACTAACTGTACCATTTATATCGTTAGTTATAATTTCACTTACAATTAAATTTAATTGATAAAAATCATTATTTTGAGAATCATAACTATTAAATATTTGGTCTTTGTGATCAATTATTTGTTGTTTAATTCATTCATTGTTTACACTAGAAGCTAATTTGGTATTAAATCCAAAATCAAATTCATTTATATTTTTAAACGTTGTATTATATTGATTAAAATTATTATTTTTACTATTGAAAACAATTACAGGAGTAGCGATTGATGTTGATGTTAACAATAATGTAGATAATGTACCTATATATGCTAATTTACGTTTTAATTTCATAAATACCTCATTCCCCTAATAAAATTAATTATTTCTATGCATTAATTATAACATTATATATATTAATAAAGAAATATATTAAATGATTGATTATGCTATTTTAAACATGGTACTGTCTCATTTTTTTGGAGAAACTCATTCTTAGAAAAAAGTTTAAAATAAATTTTAGGAGTGAGTTATGTCAAAAAAACCAAAAACAAAGACGAATTAAATATACAATAATTATTAAAAAACAGTGGTGTTGAATCTATGTTAGATTTAAACAAACTAATTGGTAAGATTAAAAAACATTTTATTGAATATACTTTAGATGCTGAATTTGATAAACATATGGGTTATCAAAAACATTATCAAAATTCTAGAGATCTTTCTAACAATTATAGAAAATGAAAAACTAAGAAAACAATATCAACTGATAATGGAAAAATTGATATTAGAATTCCAAGAAAACAACTATCAACATTTAAACCAAAGATTGTTAAAAAGCATGAAAGAAATATATCAATAATTGAAGATCAAATACTTTTCTTATATTCAAAAGGAATGTCTACAAGAGACATTCAGGAAACAATATATCAAATGTTTTATTGTGATTTAGACAAAAACACAATTTATAGAATTACAGATAAAATAATTCCAGAAATTGTGATGTGACAACAAAGACCGTTAGAGTCTGTTTATCCAATTATGTACATATATGGAATCAGATTCAAAATTAGAGAGGATTCTGTCTACAAAGAAAAATCAGTTTATTTAATAATTGGTGTTAATATTGAGGAAAAAAAGAGATTTTGAGCTTTTGGATAGCTGAATCCGAATCTTCTAAACAATGATTAATGATTTTTGATGAACTTAAAACAAGAGGTGTAAAAGACGTTTTACTAACTTGTTGTGATAAATTGAAGGGGATATCAGAAACTTTAAAAGCTGCATTCCCAAATGTTCACATTCAAAAATGCGTTATTTATCAAATAAGAAATTCTACAAAACATGTATTTCCAAAAGATGTTGCATCATTTACAAGTGATATGAAAAAAAATTATAAATAACCAAGCTATGATGCAGCTCTTAAAGCACTTGATTCTTTTGAAAAATCTTGAGGAGAAAAATATCCATATGCTATCAAATCATGAAAAAATAATTTGATGAATTAGTAACATTTTTTGATTATCCAACAGAAATTAGAAAAATGATCTACACAACAAACATAATAGAAAATCTAAATAGAAATATTAGAAAGATTACAAAAACAAAAGGTGGTTTTACAAACACCCAATCGTTATCAAAAATAATTTACATGTGTTTAATAAACGACCAAGAAGATTATGATTCAAGAACTGCTCACAACTGACCTCAAATATTAAATTAACTAACTATATTATTTCTAGATAGATTATGTGATATAAAATAGATGTTATCAAGCGATTTAAAAGATAACCTAAAAATAAGTTTCTCAAAAAATTGCTACACTACCAAACAAAACAATAAATAACAAAGTATATAACATATCAATCAATAAAAAACCATAGCTATTTTGCTATGGTAAATATATTTACTGTTTTGTAAATTTAATTCATGTATTATGTAAAATATCATTGTTTCAATACAAATCATTTAGAACATTAATTGACTTATCAATTATTGATACTTCATTAGTTCCATTAACATTTCTAGTGTTTATAAGATTTAAATTTACAGATGTAGTAACTGAATAGTTTTTAGTTTCAACGTTTGGAGACATAATCATTTTATAGTTATTTCCATCGTTCATTATCATAGATGATGTTGGCAATGAATATGTGAAGTCAACTCCCATTTGAGATAGCTTAACATTATTAGAAAAAGTTGTTGCAAAAGAATATGTTATTCCATTTTCTTTATATTGAATATTGAAACTATTGGATGAATTATTAAAATTAATAATATTTAAATTTGCAATTTTTTCTATAGTTTCATTTTGATTTTTTTCAGATGGAACAATGACATAAGCAAACAAATCACTAGTATTTGCTTCTAATGTTCCATGATCAAATCAAACCTCATTAAAGTTCTTAGTAATTGTTTCTTCAGATTTTCTATTGATATTTACTGCATATGGATTCACTGTTCTTGAGTATAAAGAATTTGTTTTAACTTTTTCATGGTTTTTTAAAACGTAGTATGAGTTGCTTAACGATTGATACTTTGTAACTTTAGAATTATTAATTAATAATTCTTGCTGAACAAGACCTTCATTACTTTGATCATTTAATATTGTAGAATAAACATTTTTACCAGATGTATTAACAGAAGAATTAGATAATTTTTTGGTATTTCCAACAACTAGAATTAATCCATTTAAGAAAACATAAGCTCTATCTGTTTGGAGTGTTTTATTATAATTTACAACCCTACTAGATGCTATTCCATAACCATTATAATTTATTCCATTCCCATATAAAGAAGATAAGTCTTTATCTGCATTCTCAGAATATTTTTGGTTAGTTTCAATTTGTTCATTAGTTAGGGTTGTTATATCATTTTCATAAATAGATGAAGTTCCTGGTAATTTAAAAGGATCAACAACAGTTCAATAATCATTTGCATGATTATTTTTGGAGTGATTTTCAATTAATGTTAAACCATCGCCTTGATAATAACCAAAACTATTTTCATAATTTGTTGATTCATAATGATAGGTTCTTCCTGATGTAAGAGCAAGACTAAACATGTAATCATTTGTTTGATATGTATATCTATCTTGATTTTTAGAGAATACAAAATTGTAATTCTCTCTTGTAAGATCTATACCAAATGGTGTTAAATTATTTTGATCATTATTATTGTATGAATCAAAATAATTTTGTTCTTGCCATTGGTTTGCAACATATCTTTTTTTATTATGCTTTACTTTATAAGTTTTTTTAAATTGTTTAAGGTTATAAGTTAGTAATTCATCTGGAACATTCCAATTTAATTGATCATAAATAAAATTTTCTAATCTGGATTTATAATCATCTGGTGCATCATCAATAAAATAATATAAAGTATTAAGAATTTGTGCACCATGAGACTTATTATTGTAATTTTTTCTAGATACACCTCTTTGCACTATAGTATCAGATACTGACATTTGATACATATAGGGCATTACTGTTGTTTCGATCATTTGATAAAACATAAATATTGATTCATAATTTTTTAAATCAAAATTTGTGCCTTCTACCATTTGTCTAATATATAAAAATGATTTTATTAAATCAATTCCATATCCACCAAAATAAGCTAATCCACCATTATTTAATTTGTCATTTGCATGATCAATATAAGATCCATCTTGGTATGTTCCATTTTTTATTGCATTAGCTTTCCCTTCTCTTCAAAATCCAAATAAATCATTAATCATAAAATCAATTGTTGATTTTATTTTTTCACCATCATTTATCATATTTGAGTACAAAATTACTGAGTAAGCCCCATCTGTTAAATTAGCCCCTTTTTGTCTAATTGTTTTTGGTTTATCTTTAACAAATTTTCATTCAGCATCAGATTTATAATATTGAATAGGTGATAATCATTTTTTAACTTGCTCTATTGGAAATAATGTATATATATAATTTAAACCTTTTAATAGGTCTTTTGGAACGCCTATTTCATAATTTCATCAATTTCCTTTTATATCTTCTCCAGTTTTAAAATAGTTGGTTACAAAATCATCAAGAATATCTGAATACATTTTCATTAAATTTTTATCACCATTTAAATAAATTGCTTTGGCTACACTAAATAAATTTTGTATAACAGTTCTACAAACACCCATTATAGAATCATTAGTATTATTTTTGATTATTTCCAAATTTGCTTGATTGTTTGCAAAAACTATTGAAGAAAAATTCAAAAAAGGTTTATTTTCATATGAAGATTCTGAAGAGTTTGTTATGTACTTTTGGTAGTATGTGTTTGCCTTCTTAACAAAATCTTCGTCATTAGTTGTTAGTGATTGATCAACCCAATTAATAAAATTATTTTGAATCGTTTTTGTTCCCAAAGTTTGTTCATTACTATTTACATAAAACTTTTGATTTAAAAATAAGGGTGGAACAGAAGACAAACCTATAGAAAAAACGCATGAAGTTGTCAATAAAATTTTTAATAATGTTCTTTTATGCTTCAACATTTGATTCACCATTAGAAGATTGGACAATAATGTTAGTGTCTTTAATTTTATTACTATTTTTATCTAGAAATTGATTTAGGAGATTGGTTTTAGTTGTTGTTTGATCATTTATAATGAAAAAAACTTCATGAGCTCTTGGTGATGAGTTTTGAAATATAACATTTGTACTACCTAGATTAACACTATTCCCAAGTAAATATACAATTTGTAAATTCTTAGTATTAACAAAAGATTGGTCTGACAGAGTAACGATTGATTTTGGAAGATAAATAAGCTCTAAACCTGAATTTCTAAAAGAGGCACCAGGAATCTGAGTAACTACACTTTTTTCATCAAAAAACACAGTCTTTAAATTCGAACAATTTTCAAAAGCTCCATATCCAATAGATTTAACATTTGCAGGTATATATACAGATTCAATTGAAGTTCCACTTAGACTTCATTTAGGAATAGATGTTAAAGTTGAAGGAAAATAAATTGTTTTTAAATTTTTTGCACTAGAAAAAGCATTTTCATTTATTGTACTTGAATCTTTTAGTGAAACAACACCCTCTGGAATTGTAAGAGATGTTTGTTCTTTTCCAGCATCTGTCAATCCAACTAAAACGTTGTTTTCTATTTTAAAATAAGAATTATAATTTGGTTCTTTTGTAGAGTTAACACCACTAACAACATTTATTAAAGATATAGAGTTTGAATTATTGTTTAGAAAGTTATTTCCATCAATTAATTTTATATAAAAATTTAAGCTATAATATCCAGCGGGAGAAATAGCACCTTGAGTAATATTAACTTGTTCTATTAAATCTATTGAGATGTCAGAATGTTGACTAATCATAGATTTGGCATTTTCTTCATTAAATAATTGTCTTACAATAAATGAATTAGTTAAATTGGACACATAACTTCTAAAAGTAGTTTCGTTAAAAAAATTTTTTGTAATTTGTTTAAATTCTATATTATCACTTACAACTATTGGCACACTAGTTGATGCGCAAACAATCGCAGACAAAGAACTAAAAAAAATAATTGGTTTTAATTTCATAACTTATTCCCCTATAGAGTTACTTGTACCGATGACTAAAATATCAGTTTCATTAATTGTAGGATTGGTGTTTTCTGCCGAACTTGAATTAGAATATTTTGAATAAAAGGTTTTTATTTGATTCTTAACACTTTCATTTGCAACAAAAAATTTAGTTGCATTTGTTCTTTGTTGAGTTGTAGAAAAGAAAGTATTTGTATTATTTGCATCATTTGATGGTGGATTTTTAAAAGATGGATTTTGATTTAATATGGTTACAGTTTTTAAACTTTTTGTCCCTTTTAAAAATGAATAATTAAATATAGAAATTTTTTCAGGAAAAATTATGTTTTGAATACCAGAATCTTGAAAAGCAGAACCAGGAATTTGTGTGATTGATGTATTTTGATCAAAAATAACTGTTTCTAAATTTGTACATTCTTTAAATACACCATAACCCACACTTTTGACATTGCTAGGTATATAAATAGATCTAATAGATGATTTCAAAAAAGAATATTTAGTAATGCTAGTTAATGTATCTGGTAAGTATACAACTTCTAATTGAGTGAAAGCTTCAAAAATAGAAGTGGTATCATTTTTTGAATTTATAGTTGTAACTCCATTTGGTATAAAAAGTGCTTTTTGATTCATTTCCAAATTAGAAATACCAGTTAAAACCCCGTTTTCTATTGTAAAAATGTCCTTTTGTATGAAACTATTATAATATACATTTGTTGCTATATCAATCAAATTATAAAAATTATTATTATCAGAAAAACAAAAATCTTCTTTTAGAACTATTGATAAACTCAGTGAATATCTATTATCATCTGTATTATTTCCTTGAGAAACATAAACATTTTTTATTACATTTTGATTTAAGTCTGTTTTTGAGGCAATTGTAGCAATTATATTGCTTTCATTTAAATCGTTTTTTACTAATTCTATTTGAGAATCACTGATTGAATTAATATATTGAATTAATTTTGTATCATTAATATCTAGTACTGTTTTACTTGTATCATTTTTAACATTTGTGCTAATAACATATTTTGTAGCAAAAGTTGGAGCTATCACAAAACAAGAAGATAAAAATGCAGTTGAAACAAAAAATGTAGTTTTAATTGTTTTATTTACCATATTAACCGCCAAATTTAAAATCACTATTATTTATTTTAAATATTTCAAGTCGGTGACGTCAAGTCAAATGTAAAAATAAACAGAAGTGTATAATAATAAAAAAATAACTTATTAAAGGTATTTTCCTAAATGACAGGTAATGTAGAATAGTTTGTGGAAAGTATCTTTCTCCTTACAGGGCTAGATACTTTTTTCTAGCTCTTGATTTATACCATAAAATTATGGTAAATCAA
>CASDXH010000028.1 GCA_949285105.1 uncultured Mycoplasma sp.
GCTATTTTAGGATCAACATTATTTTTTTTAGACATAATAAAAACTCCTTACTTATATTTTACCTGTAAGGAGTTTCCACAATTATTTATACATTATCTCGAAAGTTTAATATAACATTAAAGTGTTGCACTTCACATGTCAGTTAGGGAACTAAAAATAAGAAATCCTTATCTTTAGTTTTTTACATAACAGTCAAGTTCTTTATTTTTTAAATTCTTTTGTTCTTTTTTTGAAATATATCTTATCTTTTTAAGTTTGAAATATAAACTATTTAATACAACAGTAACATCACTTGTTGCCATAACAAACACCCCAATAAATGGAGGTATAAATCCAATGATTGATAACGGTAAAGTTATGATGTTATAAGAAAAAGCTCATATTAAATTAAAGATAATCATTCTTCTTGTTTCTTTTGTTATTTCAATAGCTTTAATAATATTTAAAATATCATGATTAATAATTGTGATATCAGATATAGATTGAGCAATTTTATTTTCTTTTGAAATCGCAATAGATAAATCAGATTGTTTTAAAGCCTCAAGATCATTAATACCATCACCAATATAGGCCACAATTTTATTTTTACTTTGAATCTCTTTGATTATTGATGCTTTATCACTTGGTTTAGTATTTGCATAGAAGTTTTTAATATTAAGTTCTTTAGAAACTGTTTCAACAGCTTTATAGTTATCTCCACTAATAATATAAGTTTCAATCCCTTTTGAATGCAATAAGTTAATAGCATCATAAGCATTGTCACTAATTTGATCTGAGAAGATAATTATATTAACTATTTTTTGATCAACACTTAAACAAACAATTGTTTTTAAAACATTATCATTAATATTATTTAGTTCATTCTCATTAAATGAACTAAGTTCATTTGATAATTTAAAACCATTTTTGATAGCATAATCATATGAACTTAATAGGTAAGTTTTATTTTGAGATTCAGCTTTAATCCCAACACCTGCAATTTCAGTAATATTGTTTAACTTAACATTATTTTCTTTAATAGCTATATTATTATTTTTTACATATTCTACAAATGATATAGCCAATGGATGAATTGAAGTTTTTTCCATGTAGTAAATCATATCTATGTTGCTTTTATTACCATAAATATTTTCAACAATAAATTTACCACTTGTTAAAGTACCAGTTTTATCAAATGCAATAGCATCTATCTGTTTAATTTTTTCATATGTTTCACCAGTGTTGATAATAATCCCATTTTTTGCAGCTTTAGAAGCACCGACAAGCGAAGCAACTGGAACTGCAATGCCTAGAGCACAAGGACAAGCGATTGCTAGTGTTCCAACAGCATAAAAGAAAGCTAAATAAACTTTTGTATATGTTGCATGATTATGATTAGTAATATTAAATCAATTGTTAAATATTCCATTAATTTTGTTTATGTTATCTACAAGTAAATGCAACAAGAAAGTAAGTATTGCAAGTAATATGATTAAAAGTGTAAATCATTTTGAAACTTTATCAGCAATCTTTTGATATTTTGGTTTTTTTGAAGCAATTGAGTTAACATTTTTAACGATTTGGTTAACAATCATGTTTTTGCCAATTGCTGTAGCTTTAATAATAATTGACGAAGTCAAATTGTTAGTTGAACCAATTACATATTCATTAACCGATTTTCTAATTGGCTTTGATTCACCTGTAATCATTGACTCATCAATATCAGTATCTCCTTCTACAATAATTCCATCAATTGGAATACTCCCACCTTTTTTAACTAATATATAGTCACCAATTTTAATATTTTTAACACTAGCAAGCTTTTCTTCTTTTGTTTTCATATCATATAAAAAACAATCTTGCACTTGTAGTTCGCTAATTCTTTTTAGGTCATTTGTAGTTTTCTTTCTTAGATTAGAAGATATATTTTCTCCCATTCTAACTATTACCACAATCATTGCAGCAGTATGTGAGAAATCATATGTATGGTTTGTTAAACCGTTGTTAGCGAAGTTAATAGTATTACTTATAATTTGATAACAACTATAAGCATAAGCAACAATGGATGCTATTGTAATTAAAGTGTTCATTCCCAATGAGTGTCATTTAAAAATCTCATAATAGCAATATTTAAAGAAGGCTATACCACAGCCAAAAAAAGCAAATGTACATAATAGGAACGAAAATCATTCAAACCAAAAAGGCATAGCATTATGCCCAAAAATATAATACAAATGAACAACCATTAAAGGTAAAACAAATAAAAGTGATAAATATAGAAAAGTTTCATTTATAAATTCTTTTTTATCTTCCGATTCTAATGTTTTAAATTTTTTAAACTTAGTAAAATACATCATACTAATCAACCAGTTTTGGTGTGAAACCATTTTTAGAAATTATTTTCTTTATTTGTTCAAAATCGAACTTTGAACTATCAAAATTAATCGTTATAACTCTGTCAGCAAAATCAACTTCAACATCTTCAAAACCATTTTTATTCAAAGCTCTTATAATGTTTTCAGAACAATTTGCACAGCTCATTTCTTTAATATAAAAACTAACGCTTGCCATAGTGATACTCCTAAACAAAATAGTAATATAATTATATCAAAATAAAAATCATTTCTAAAAATAAGCGAACAGATGCTAAATTTTTTACCATATGGTCAAATTAGTTAGTATATTTAATATGTAATAAATAGAAAGATATAAATATGAATACTATAAGACAAAACACTAAAAAAGTATTTGTCAAAGATATCCAAATTGGTGGTAACAATAATGTTGTAATACAATCAATGACAAATACTAAAACCCATGATGTTGAAAGCACATTAGAACAAATCAACAGATTGGTAAAAGCTGGTTGTCAATTAGTAAGAGTTGCAGTCTTAGATGACACAGATGCAAAGGCATTAGAAGAAATAGTTAAAAGATCTCCATGTCCAATTATTGCTGACATTCATTTCAATCCTTATCTTGCAATAAAAGCACTACATGCTAATGTTGCAAAGATAAGATTAAATCCTGGAAACATTAAAGATGAAAAAGAACTTAAAGAAATCATTAAACTAGCTAATGAAAAAAATGTTCCCATAAGAGTTGGGGTAAACAGTGGTTCTTTACCAGATGATTTGATGAAAAAGTATGGGGTCACAGCTGAAGCTATGATATTGGCTGCAAAAAGATATGTCAATTTATTTGAATCAAACGGATTTAACAATATAGTCATTTCATTAAAAGCTACAAATGCATTATTAACAATACAAGCATATAAGTTAGCAGCAAAAGAATTTAATTATCCACTTCACTTGGGAATTACAGAATCTGGATCTATATTTAATGGAACTATTAAATCATGCGCTGGACTTGGAGTTTTATTATATGAGGGAATTGGTAACACAATTAGAATTTCATTAACAGGAGATCCAGTAGAAGAAGTTAAAGTATGTAAGAAACTATTAAATTCTTTTGGACTATTTCATAACATGGTTGATGTTATCTCTTGTCCAACATGTGGTAGATTACAATTTGATTTAGAATCTGTTGTAAAAGAAGTTGAAGAATACACAAAAAAAATGAATTTTCCTTTAAAAGTAGCAATTTTAGGTTGTGCTGTTAATGGTCCAGGTGAAGCAAAAGAAGCTGATATTGGAATAGCAGGTGGAAAGGGTACAGGAATTATATTTGAAAACGGAAAGATAATAAAAAGTGTTAAAGAAGAATTACTTGTTCCAGAATTAAAGAAAATTATAAATAAAAAATATCAAGAGTATCTTGATAATAAAAAGGAGTAAATATGATAAATATTTTTTACAACAAAAATAACTTAAAAGACACTATGGTAATCTCAATCAAAAACATGAAACCAACTGAAGTTGAAACAAACAAAGATTTTAGTATTTTAAAAAATAATGGAGAAATAGTTGGAATCAACATTTTTGATATTTCTAAAAAAGCAAACATAAAAGAAGGTTACTTATTATTTAATGATCAAATTAAAGACTTTATTTTAAAAACAACAAAACTAGATTTATCAAAATATTATGAACCACAATTTTTAATTGGAAAAGTTATTGAATGTACTCCAATTCAAAATACTCACTTACACTTATGTAAAGTAGATACTAAAAAGGAAGTACTACAAATAGTATGCGGAGCAAAAAATGTCAAAAAAGATATATATGTTGTAGTAGCAAACGAAAATACTTGCATGCCTAATGGTATGGTAATAATTAAAAGCAAACTACAAGGACAAGAATCTTGTGGAATGTTATGCAGTGAAAAAGAATTATTGAATGATCCAAATATTGAATCTAAAGAAATACTAATAATTGATGAAAAAAAGAACCAATGAGGTTCTGAATATAAATCTCACTTTGTAAATGCTTAACTTAAATATAAAATAATAAATCACAAAATTAACAAGACCATTATGTCTCTTTTTTTTATTCAGTTCAAAGTTAAAAAGAATATTTTATCACTTAATGTTAATGACAACAAAAAAGGTGTTGTCTAAACAACACCACGTTAAAAATTATTAATAATATTTTTTAATTAAAGCTTCAAATTCTTCTTTTGGTTTGAAACCTACAAATCTATCAACTTCTTTTCCGTTTTTATAAAAGATAACTGTTGGAACCATAGTTACTTCGTTTTTAGCAGTTGAATCACTAGCTTCTTCATCATCAATATCTACATCAACAAAAGTTACACTTCCGTAAGTATCAGCAAGTTCTTCTAATATAGGCGCAATCATTTTACATGGTCCACATCATGTTGCTCCATATTTAACTATAGTAAGTGTTCCTTGTTCAATTAAATTGTCAATATTTTTATCATTTCCTATGTGTAATTTTGAACTCATAAAAAATCTCCTTTGTAATTTGATAATATATATTTTAGTCTATATTTACTGTTTTTTACTATTAGAATTTTCTATATCTTTATTTAATACATTTATTTTACTCATTAATACTTTCTTTTGATGATCATAAGTTAATAAGAAATAAGTAAATGACATGTATACAAAAGCAGCTATACCTATAATAAGCAACGGGAATGATCAAGCTTCCATTAAATAGAATTTTTGTGTTTCCTGGAAATTAATTCCAAATTCAACAACAAATAAAATAGCTAATAATTGTGCAATTACAAGTAATGCGACTTTAGGTTTTCTATTAGTAACTGATAATCCAAAAGCATTTAATAATTGCCCGCTACCATATAGTACACAATAAAAACATAAATAGAAATAAGTGAATGATTTTGGAAAAATTAAAATATTGTTTATTGCAACATTACTAAAAGATACAAATTTAGGTAATATAGTTTGATCTATAATTTGTTTTATTTGTTCTTCTGATGCATTATTGACCAACTGAATTAATCAATTCTTTTGCTCCTGTGTAATTAATTCAGAATTATTAATAGTTTCAATAATTTTTGATTTACCAATACCATATAAATCATTTGCTATAGCTTCATTTGAAAAAGAATGATTTTGATTTTTAGTATAAGCTAAACTTAATCCCATCGAAAGATAGTTGCAGGCTACAATTAGAAGAGTTGTTAAAATAATACTTAAAACTAAAATAAAGATCATTACCAAATTTATATTAATTTTTTCCTTGTTTTCCTCATAAAAGAATTTTTCCTTTAAAAAGAAATAGTATAAAGAGTCAGTTAAACCATTTAAAATAAACGGGATTAAATACATCATATTGTACCAGATGATTCTAGACATCTGATAATCAAGCGGTACAGAGTTAACTAAAGCATCTGGTATTTGATAACTTAAAAGCAACAAAGCGCATCCTTTAAATATTTGGATGCTAACTGTTATCGCAATTTGTCTTCAAGTATTTTTAATAATTAAAACTAAATATTTACCATTAATCTTAAAATAGTTAGTTTTAAAAGTGTCAGCGAAAAAGAATAAATGGATAAAAGATGAAATTATACTTATTAAAGAACCAACACTTAATCCTATACCAATTCCATAACCTTCAAGGTCTGTGAAGAAAACAAGAATTGAAATTAACAATATAGTTACAAAAAATGCAACAAATAATTGTAACAACGCATGCAATTGGTTTTTTTTATTGTTAATTACCATTATTAAACTATATTGAACAACAACGAGAAAAACATATGGTACTGATGTGTAAATAAAGTGAAAAGCATATGGTAAAGAATCTATCGTATTAACATGAATATTTGCATATTTTGTATAGGTGTATGAACTTGTAAAATACAAAATTGCTAATGTAAAACCATAAATTAAACCAAGAACTATAATGTCATATATTAGGTCTTTTTTTATCTCTTCTAAATTGAAATTAAGTTTTTTAGAATTAATGTTCTGGAAGTAGTAGAAACTACTAAAAATAGAAAAGCTAAATCCCATTTGAGAAAAAGCTAATAAAAAAGTAGTAGCAAAGCCAATACCCATAGTAGCATAAGCACCATAGTTTAGCTTTGTAGCCAACAAACAAATTACAATCGGTAAACTAACATTCAAAAAAGAAAATACTATAAAGATTCAAGAATTTAAAAATATTTTCTTCAATATAACAAAACTCATTTTGTTATTAACAAAAAAGGATCGACATTTAATATTAAGTTTCGATAAATTAGTTTTTACCTGCATACTTATCTCCACTCAAAATTTTAGCAACTAAAAGCGAAAAAGCAAATATATATAAAAATAAATTAAGTTTATTTAAAATCATTTTAATAAATAATAAATAAATAAAAAATCAATGTCATTCACAAATAGACATTGATCAATTAAAACTAAGTAGCAACAATTATAATAAATTAATTTTAAATTATAGATTATATAAAACTAATTACTTAACGCCACTGTATCTAGAAGGGTCATTTAAAAACAACATGATTAATGTCATTTGCTTAAGTTATTCACTTTTGTTTTCTTTTTTATTTATCTTGTTAATCCCAATTCAAGAATAATAAAATATTGCATAACTTCCAGGAAAGAAAATAAAGTACATAACACATATATAAGCTCAAGAAATTGGATACTCTGCAGTATTTGTTGCACTACCATAAATAGTGTAACTGTGACCACCATCAAGTTTATAAACGAAAGGAATTGTAACTAAATAGATTGCATAAATAGTAGGGTATATCATTCCTGTTAATAACAATTTATGAAATTTAAGCGGTTGCTTATTTTTATTTTGAATTATAAAAATATAACCAAAGACAATAAAGTAAATTGGACACAAAATATGAAGTCAAAAGTTACTTACAAAATCTACAGGTTTATTAACATCATATCCATATCCACCAGCTATCCCAACTAAAACAACATTATATCCAATGAATGTAAAAAAGATATAAACCATTGCAGAAATTAAGAATTTATTATCTTTAAAGAATGAATGATTAGGTCATCAAAAATACATAAAAGCAAAGATAAATAAAATTCAATTACTCTGATTTGTAAATCTATCAAATATACCAAAGAAAATATCTTCTGGCTTGCCTAGATGAATATAATTTACAAAATCTCTTATTGTCCAAACAAAACTTATTAAGAATAAAAACATTCCAATAAAGTTCATTCACTCATATACTTTAAAATTTTTTATTCTTAATAGAAGTTTGCTAAAAGGATTAACTACTTCACTTTTTTGTTTTTTAAAATTATTTATAGTTTGTACTTGTTCCATATTTACTAATCCTTATAAGTTTTAAATTCAAATCTTGTTTTGTTTATTAGCTTTCATGAATAGTAAAATAAAGCAAAACTTCCCGGAAAGAATAAGAAATACATTACACCAATATAAGCTCAAGATTTAGGGTTACCATTTGTTAGTGTAGCACTACCATATATTGTGTAAACATTGGTACCTAAAGAATTAGTTTCCGGTGCATTTGTAAAAACAAATGGAATAGAAACTAAATAAATAGCATAGATTGTAGGATAGATCATTCCAGATAGTAATAATTTTCAATATAAAGTTGGTTGTTGATTTTTATTATCTATCATGTAAATAAAACCAAATAGTATAAAATATAATGGACATATAATGTGCAATCAAGCATTCTTAGTTACAGCTAATGCATCACCAGTATATCCTCTATCCCCAGATATTCCTACCAACACAACGTTATATCCAATAAAAGTAAAAAAGATATATACCATAGTTGATATTATGAACTTATTTCCTCTAAAGACCTGGTGTTTTGGAAAAAGAAAATAAGTAAGACAAAATATTAAAAGAAGTCAATTACTTTGATATGTGAATCTATCAAATATTCCAAAAAATACTTTTCAAGCACTATTACTTTGAACTTGTTCAACAAAACTATGAGATGTGAATGCTATAGTAATTAAAAACATTAAAATACCAACAAAACAAAATCATTCATGTATTTTTAAGTTTTTAAACTTATAAATAACTTTATCTATAAAGTTTTGTTTTATTACAACTTCTTCTTTTTGATCAAAAGTAGCTGAATAATTATTTTCCATTTTTATTCCTTTCTTAATTTTTGTATATGATTAAAAATATCACATATGCCACTTAAAGTTTCACTCAATCTGCAAAAAAGATTTCTAATTTAACTCATTTAGAATTTTTTTTAAAATATATTAATATTAGTTAGGTATAAATGGAGGTTAAATGTTAGGAAATATTTCTTTAGATCTAATAATAATTATTATCTTATCTGTTGCTTTATTTTTAATTTTAATTGGATTTATTGTGTGAGTTTTTTGTTTGTCTAAAAGAAATAAAAAACTTAATGACATGATTGATGGAGAAGTTTCTTTAGTTCAGGGAACAGCACTTTCTATAATTAACAAAAGACTTGATGAAGTAAACAGCAAGATTCAATCTATAAGCTCAATTGAAACTAGTATGAAATCAATAAAAGATGTTTTCTTAAAAAATAAAAATCGTGGAGAACTAGGAGAATTTTCTTTAGAAACAATTCTCCAAAATATACTTGGAAGTTCTAATTCAAAAATATGAGATAAACAAGTAACTCTAAAGGGAGATGAATCAAATAATATTATTGATTTCATAATTCATATTGATGATAAATTAAAAATCGGTATCGATTCTAAATTTCCAGTAGAAAACTATTTAAAAATTATCAATGAAGAAAACAAAGACATAATAAGAAATCAAATGGCTGAATTCAGAAACATAATAATTGATATTGTAAAATCGGTAGATAAAAAATATATGAATAAAGATGGAATAACAACAATATTAATATTCATACCAAGCGAAAATATATTTAATTTTATAATTGATAACCACTATGAAATAGTTAATCATGCCTCAAATAGATCAATTCATTTCTGTTCACCAGGAAACATTGGGATTGCTTTAATGTCTTTTAAAGAATTAAACAGTAAATATAAGATTGAATCTAATATAAAAAACATATCAGACAAATTAAGAATAATTAAAACTGATATGGAAAAATGAAATGTGAAATATTTAAAACTTAAAAAATCTTTTGAAAATATTTATGAGACAAACTTCAAAGATGTAGATAATTCTCAATTAAGACTTTTAAATTCAATGAACAATATTTTAGAAGTAAATCTGGAAGATAAAGATCTTGTTAGTCTTCAAAAAGCAAATGAAGAAAGCATATACGATGACCAAGATATTTATAATAAATAAACAAGATACACCTAAACATGGACATTAAAATTGGACAATAATTCAATTATCAGGAAAGGAATTATTGTCTTTTTATGTCTAAACAATTAACAGTAGAACAATGACTAGAAT
>CASDXH010000029.1 GCA_949285105.1 uncultured Mycoplasma sp.
GCTATTTTAGGATCAACATTATTTTTTTTAGACATAATAAAAACTCCTTACTTATATTTTACCTGTAAGGAGTTTCCACAATTATTTATACATTATCTTCCATTAAATTAGACCATATTGATTGAAAACTATTTATAAATAATTTCTTTTTTTACAAGTTCTGTTTCTTCTTTTCCTAATAACTCTTTAATTACAGTTAATGAGAAATCTATTGCATAAGCTAAAGATCTTCCAGTTATAAAGTTATGACTAACTACAACATCTTTATCTTCATATGAATTTCCAAGTGAAGCCTCAAATCCTGGATAACATGTCATCTTTTGATTTGTTACAAGATTTAAGTCAGATAATACTGATGGTGATGCACACATAGCAAGAAGTCATTTATTTTTTTCATGCGAGAACTTTTGTAAAGACTTAATTAATTTCTCACATTTAACACCATCTTTAAATCTAACATGCCCCTTACCACCTGGTAGATAGATTGCGTTAAATTGATCTAAATTTGTTCTTTCTAAAGTATCGTTAGCATAAACTTTTGTTCCAGATTGTAATACTATTGTATTCTTTTTTTCAATTGATATAAGTTCAACAATTAAACCAGCACGTTTTCAAATATCGTATGGAACTATGACTTCAGTATCCTCACTTTCATGAGCTATCATGATAGCGATTCTAACATTAGATATTTTTTTAGTAAGCATACGTTTTCTCCCCTTTATTAAATTATACTATTGAATAGGCATTTATCTTTATGATAAAAAATGTTAATTTGCATAAAACTAACTTTAAATGTATTTTTAAATTTTAAAAAATATATTATCTTATAGTTTTTATTATTGTTTTTTATTATAAACAATTTTATAGATTGCAATCATTCATTAAAATAAAATATTTTAATGACATCATCTTTTATACAAAGAATTAGGGTTCCAAGGCAAACTCGAAAAAGCAAAATCTAATCAATTAAAAAACAACAAATAATTTTTTAAATGTGTCACATTAAAAATATAGTTATCTTTTTCTGAGCGATTTTTTACCATTTTATAACCCTTCATTTGTTTAACTTATAATACCAAAAATTTAGTAAAAATTTCAAATAAATACATTATTAGAATACTAACAAGGTAATTAATTGCATTTTTTAAAACATAATTTAATAAATAATATAAATTAAAAAAGAAGGGAGAGATCCCTTCGATTTTATTAAGAATGCTTTTTAATAATAACTTTATTTTCAGCTGAATTGTAATCTAAAACGCAATTAACATTTTGTTTGATAAGTCCATTAAATACATACTCTGTAATTGCATTTTCAACATTCTTTTGGATGAATCTGTTAATAGGTCTTGCACCATATTCTTTTTGATAACCATTTTTTACAATGTAATCAACTAATGCATCGCTAAATTTAATATCATATTTATTTTCTTTTAATCTATCCCCTAGTTGGTTAAGCATTTTAATTGTAATGTCTTTTGCAACTTGAGGTGATATTTGATTAAACTTAACAATATCGTCAATTCTATTAATAAATTCAGGTTTAAATGCTAATTTCATTTCTTTTTCAAAAAGATCCATCTTATTATCAATTATTGCTAAACTACCAACATTTGATGTCATTATAATAATTGTGTTTTTAAAGTTAATATTTCTACCATGAGAATCTTTTAACATTCCATCATCAAGAATTTGCAGAAGAATGTTTAATATATCTGGATGTGCTTTTTCAATTTCATCAAGCAATACAATTGAATAAGGTTTTCTTCTAACTCCTTCACTAAGTTCTCCAGCTTGATCATAACCGACATATCCAGGGGGTGCACCAATTAATCTAGACACTGAGTGCTTTTCCATATACTCACTCATATTAAGTCTTATCATTGCCTTTTCTGAATTAAATAAGTTATCAGCTAAAGCTTTAGCAAGTTCTGTTTTACCAACACCAGTTGGCCCAACAAATAAGAATGAACCAATTGGTCTATTTGGGTTATTAATACCAACACGATTTTTTAGGACAGTGTTAACAACAGCTGTTACAGCATCGTCTTGACCTTTTATTCTTTTTAAAAGATTAGTTTTAAGGTTTTTTAATTTATCTTGTTCTTTTTCAAAGATTTTATCTAATGGAATTTTAGTCATTCTAGAAATAATTTCTGCAACATCAATTTCATCAACAAAATCTTTAATTAAGACATTTTTATTTTTAGAAATTTCTTCTTCTAAACTTTCTAGTTGTTTTTGAAGTGTTGGAATAACAACATACATTAATTTAGAAGCTTTTTCATAATCACCTTTTGCTTGGTTTAACTCAATCATTCTGTTACTTTCTTCTATATCTTGTTTTAGTTGACTAAGTTTTGTTTGTTGTTCTTTTTGTGCTAATCATTCACTATTTAATTCTTCTTGTTGTTTTTTAAGTACTAATAGTTCTTTTTCAATGTTCTTTAATCTTTCATCATTTTGGTTTGACTTATCATCCTTTTGAATTGCTATTCTTTCTGTTTCAAGATAAAAGATCTTTCTATTAATACTATCCAGTTCAACTGGAGCACTATGTGCTTCAGTTTTTATTTTAGCTGCAGCTTCATCAATTAAATCAATTGCTTTATCTGGTAAGTATTTATCTGAAATGTAACGTTCTGAAAGTTTAACTGCTGCTACTAATGCATTATCATTAATTCTCACATTATGGAAGATTTCTCATTTTTCTTTTAAACCTCTCATAATAGCTAACGCTTCTGTTGGAGTTGGTTCTTCTACAAGTATTTTTTGAAATCTTCTTTCTAATGCACCATCAGTTTCAATATATTGTCTATATTCATTAAGTGTTGTAGCACCAATTATTTTGATCTCACCTCTAGCCATCATTGGTTTAATAATATTAGCAGCATCCATTCCAGAGTTTGATCCAGCTTTACCCATACCCATAAGCTGATGAATTTCATCAATGAATAAAATCACATTACTATCCTGTTTTTTTGCTTCATTAATTAAATCATTCATTCTTTTTTCAAATTGACCTTGGAAACTTGCTCCTGCAATTATTGATGATAAATTAACTTCATAAACTACACAGTTTTTTAAATTGTCTGGTACATCTTTAGAAATTATTCTTCTAACAAACCCTTCAACAATTGCTGTTTTACCAACACCTGGTTCACCAATTAAAACAGGATTGTTTTTTTCTTTTCTAGATAAAATCTCAATTAGTCTTCTAATTTCGGATTCTCTACCAATAATATTGTTAAGTTTATTTGATGCAACTTCTTCATTTAAATTTCTTGCATATTTTTTTAATACATCTTTATCATTAGTTGGTTCAAAATTAATTTCCATATAACTACCTCCAATAAATAAGTTACTTTATATTATATACATTATTTTAGCACTTTAATAGTAAGAGTGATAATTTATTAACAATTATTTTTATTAATAATATTTAAAATATGCTAATATATTTTTTAATATGATAAGAAAATATTTTAATTATTCCAATTTACTTTGTTGTTGCTGTTGTTAAAACTACAGCAAGGAGTTTTTTATTAATCTAACTACTCTTTGCATAAATAATATAAATTTGTTATAGGAGTATTTGTGTCTAATAATAAAAATTTTAATGAAAAGTCCTTTACCTATTTCACAATAAACTATATTGTCGGTTTTGGATTTTTAACTACCATTATTTCTTTGGTTAAACTTAATGTTTTTGGAATTATTGTATTACTTACAACTGGATTTATTACATTTGCTGTTAGTTTGGTTTATTCTAGATTAACAAATTGTTTTAAAGAAGATTATGGTGGCACTTATTCTTATTCAAAAAGATTAAATAATAAATCCTTTAGTTTCTTTTTAGGTTGGAATCAATATATACAGGGGCCAATCCTTGCAAGTACTGCACCTTTATTTTTAGCTGACGCAGCAAGCTTTTTAACATCTGATGAACAAATAATTTGGATCATTAGACTTGTATCTATTTTATTTTTTGTTTTACTTGTAATTGTTTCCACATTTGGATTGAAATTAAATAAGAAAATTATTTTGGTTTCAGCTATTGTTAAGTGAATTATATTGGCTTTAGGGATGGGAATTAGTTTGTATTTATCAATAGTTCAAAATAATTTTTCAGTAAATATATCGTCAAATAATAAAATAACTGCTTATACAATATTTTCTACAATCTTAGCATTCATGTATGCTTTTGGTGGATTTGAAGATGTTTCAAGTATGGCTAAAGATGTGAAGTTCAATAACTTTAGAAAAATACTAATGATATCATTTGCATTCATAATTTCTTTTTATTTTATTTTTTATATTATTATGCTTGGAATTGATAATTCAAATATTAGTAATTTTAGTCAAATATTTAGTTTAGTTTTTATGAATACAGGAATTATTATTTTTGTAATTGGATTGGTATTTAATAGTGTTTCTTCTAAAATATCTATAAACATTTCAACAGCAAGAAAAATAGTTGCTTTAAGCGATGATGGTTATATATTTATTTTATTATCTAAAAAGAATAAAAACGGTGAATACAAGAATGCAATTTGATTCAATTCAATAATAACTATTCTTTCTTTATTGTTGTTTTGAGTCATTCCAACATTTTTAAATTTAAATAACTTTTTTGAATCAGTTATAAGCATTGGTTCAATTGCATTCTTGCTACAATATATTTTTACTTTCATAATAGCTTTGATCTTACATTTTAAAAAGCATATAGATAAAATTCCAGTATGGGAGATAATTGTTTACATACTAGCATCATTAATAATTTTTGTTACATTATTAATTTATATTTTCCCATTCATATTAAATGAACAATGAACTTTAAATAGTACTATAGTAATATCAAGTTACTTTGGATTTTTGGGAATTGGGTTTATTATTTATGCATTTGTCACAATCAGAAATAAAACAAAAAAACAAAGGCGAAAAAGATATTGCTAATCAAGCTGATGGTATTAAATAAAACAAAAAATTAGATTAACTTTAAGATGTCGCTTATAAAATAAAATGAACCAATAAACAAAGTTGGTTTATTTATTTTTTTTATATATGATTTTAAATCTCTAATAACAATAAAACTTTTGTCATAATCTTTTATTTCTAGTGGTTTTAATCCTTTATTTTCATAACAATATATATTTGTATTTTTATTTCTTAAAAAATTAAATATCTCTTTTGCATCTTTATCTTTTGATATTGATAAAACAATTTCATTGATTAAGATATTTTCTTTTTGTATATATTCAAATGTTTTTTTAAACCCTTGGATATTGTGGGAAACATCAAGATGACAATTAATTCCATTGATATTTATTTTTTCCATTCTTGCTCTTGGTGATTCAAAATTTGATTTAAATTCTTTTATATTAAATTCTTTTTCTAAAAATGTTTTAGCAATTGATTTATTAATACTTTTATATGTTTCTTTATTTGTGTTAACAATATGTAGTTTTGAATTAATATTATTTGCTCTTGATAAAAATATTTGTAAACAATTTTCATCAATATCATCTGTTATATAACTTATTCTATTAGGTTTAATTGCATAACTTTTGTCTGTTGCAATTTCAGTTATTGATTTGCCTAAAAGTTCTTGGTGGTCAATACCAACTGAAGTAATAATAGAATAGTCATGATCAATGAAATTTACAATATCTTTTTTAGCCCCAATTCCAGCTTCTCATATAACAACATCAAGATTATTTTCATGAAAGTACATTATGGCAATAAAAAAAAGTGTATCAAATCAACCAAATTCAATTGATGAAAAATATCTTTTTAATTTATTATGAAGTTCATCAAGTTTTGTAGTCTCTATTGGTTTTTTATTAATAAGAATTCTCTCATTAACGTCCAATATGTGAGGAGAAGTAAAAGTACCAACGTTATAACCGTTGGCAACTAATTCATCATGAATGTATTTACAATTTGAACCTTTGCCATTTGTTCCAACAACATATATATTTTTGAAATTAAAATCTCACTTAAAAAAATCTGAAATTAATTTAAAATAGTCATAATAAAATGGTATGTTTTTCTTTTTAAAATCTAGCTTGTTGTATTTCATATAAAAAGTATAATATTTTTTATTATGAAATAGCTATATTATCTTGTGATGGTTCTTTTTTTATCTTGTACATATTTTTTAACAGATCTTAAAATACAAACTAACATATGGATTAAACCAACTGTAATAATAATGTGCGGAATTGCTATAATACTTGAACTTAAAGATAAGTAAAGGTTTTTATTAATTAATACAAAAGTTCAATTTTTATTACCATTAAATTGTGTTTTTACATATTAAATCCCAAACACAGCATCAATATCTCTAATCATCATAAAAATTAAAAGTAATAATACAGCAAGCTAAACAATTTAACTTTAAAATTTATTATTGCCAACCTTATTCTTCATTCCAAAGAGGATCGAATGAAAACGTAAATGGCATTATTAGAAGATGATATAAAAAGGGAACTGACTTCAGTTTAGTAAGTGAAGATAAAAAATCTGGAGTGAAAAATAAACAACATGCCAAGAAAAATATTTAACTACAAATCTGCGTATCAAATGTATTGTCAAAATATTTAAAATAAATAACTCTCAACTTTTAAAAACAAGTTGAGAGTTTGATATAACATTAAAGTGTTGCACTTCACATGTCAGTTAGGGAAATAATAGCTTCTTATCTTTAGATAGAAACTATTATTTTTTTACTTTCATATACTATTTAATATTGATAGGTGTTGATTTTGTGCTAGTTTTCGAATACTGGTATCCAGAGTCTTGAACTAAAGTTAATCATACTACAATTATTTTTTGGTTGAACACGGTTGCATCTGGGTTGTGTATAACTATAGAATCATGTGAGAACGTACTTCCAAAGTATTTTGCTTCTGGCACTGAACCACTTGTTAAATAGAATGCTTTTTCTAAATTCTTAATTGATTTACCATTTTTTCCATCAACAGTAATAGTTAAAGTTTTATCAGTTGAGTTATATTCAGTTCTAACAGTAATACTTCGTGCTTGATCAGCTAATTTGTCAGTATTAAGCCCTGAAGGACGAGATGATTCTAAATTTTCGACCTCAAAAACTTTACCACCAATATTAGCAGTAGGATGTTGGTAAACTGGTGTTTCTGTAGAATCCTCTGGTGGTATATCACCTACGGGTGGTTTAACTGGTGTTTCTATAGAATCCTCTGGTGGTGTATCACCTACAGGTGGTTTAACCAATTCAACATCATTATTTGTGACGCTACTAACTGGTTGTACATCTAAAGCGACTGATGTGCTTAAAATTCCGCCAGTCAATACAGAAGTCACAATCATTAATGCTTTTTTCATTTTCAAAGTCTCCTTCTGTATGTATACTATACCACATTAAATATTTTTTACAAAGATATTTCAATTTTTACAATGATATTTCAATAAAGGGGGTGTTTTTAAAAAACAAAAAACATGAAATTTGAATTATTGTCCAAATTTCACGTCCATGTTTAAAAGTATGAAAAACATAAATCCTTGCATTATATTATAGACTATTATCAAATAATATTTCTTTTATCAACAAAATAATTGGTCTTTCCATTTTTTCACGCAAATGTGAAAACTGTTCTAGTGTTATCTCTTGAACTTGTATCTTTTATTATGTTATTATCAATTTTCAGTGTAGCATATGAATTTCACCCACTTGTGTAAAATGGATTTATATTATTAATTGGAGAACCTCAATTCGGATTTCTTTTACCCGTAACATTAGCATTTTTAAAAAAACAAGTAGCTGTATTAAAATCATTTTTTCCTTGATTTACTTTATCTGTTCTTTTAAATCTCAGTGTTATATCTACTTTATTACCAGCACTAACATTAAATCCAGAGATGCCTTCAACTAAAGTAGAAATAGCAATACTATCACCCCATGTTGATATATCTTGTGTTGCAATACCAAAAATTCTAAATGATATGTCGTCATATGAAGAATTATTAACTAATTGATAGTATACATTTTCAAATCCTCTAGTTATAAATTCTGACCTTAAATACATATATGTTGTAAATGCATAAGTATTTAAAACACCAAAATTATTAAATTCTTCTAAGAATTTTCGTTCTGAACTAAATCCTCCACCACCCGATAAATATGGAGCATTATTATTCTGGATTTTAGTAACAAATATTTCATCTTCTGTTGGTGTGTGAAGATTATTAAATGATATGTAAGCAGTTTTTGAAGCTAATAAATTTGATTTATTTGCATTTTCATAAGCATTTAATGTTAACTCATAGTCTCCAGGTGTTGATGTTCAATAACCAACAGTTTTAGAATTCACATTAGTTAATTTTAATGAATTATTATTAGTAGTTCATTCATAATAAACTCCACTAGGTTCGTTTGTTAAATTAGCTGATAATTGGTAATTATTGTTTAAATTATGATAAGTATTAAAATTATTTCATGAAAGTCTATGTGATACAGTTGGAGGTAGAGCATCATTTATAGTTAAATCTAGTGTTACACTTGTTAGTTTATTTTGTTTACTAGAATCACTAAATACATCAACATTAATAGGATATACTCCTTTATTTGATGGTTGAATTGTAACTTGATTACCATTACTAGTAATATTTAAGCTATTATCCCCATATCAAGTATAGTAATATGTTCCTGACGGGTTAACACTTACTGATAAAGTATAACTATTATTAATTGTAATATTATTATTTGGATTGTTAATTGTAGCACTATATGTTGGTGGTAATGGAGTAGATGAATTTACAATTATAGTTTTTGAAGATGATGTTATCAAATTATTGTATTGATCTTTAATACTTAAAGTAAATGTATAATTATTTGCTTTTATTGCACTAAAACTTACTTTTTCAGATGTAGTATTTTTTAATACAATACCATCATTTGGTGAAACACTTCAATAATATTTAACGTTAGGTATTTTACTATTTGAAATGTTACCAATTAAAGAATACTCATTATTTATATAAAAATTTTGTGAAGAACTACTTGTTGAGATTGATAATATTGGTTTAGAGTGGACAACAATATTTTGATTTATTTTTGATAAAACCTCATTTGTTGTCTTATTTTTGATAATTGCAGTGAATGTATATGTTCCAGCAACACTAACTATGAATTTAACAGTTTTTGAATTAATAGTAGCTGAATCTAAAATAACATTATGTGAATTAACATTTCATTGATATGATAAATTACTTTCTGGTATTGATGATGTAAAATTTTGAACTGAAAGTGAATACTTTTCACTTGTACTAGCAATAATTTCTTTTCCACTATTATTAATTATTTGAACTGTTGAAGGAATATTAGTTTCATTATTTAGTTTATTTGAACTACATCAAATAATTATAGGTGATGCAATTGCACAAATGGAGAATAATCCTAGTGTAGCAATTAAAATAGACTTTGTTCTTTTCATACTTACATTATATTAGAATTTTGTTATTGGAAAGATAAAATTAGTTGAAACTATAATCTTTTTACACAAGTTGTAGGTAATGTAGAATAGTTTGTGGAAAGTATCTTTCTCCTTACAGGGCTAGATACTTTTTTCTAGCTCTTAATTTATACCAAAAAATTATGGTAAATCAAATTCTTCTTGAAATATTATTTTAATTTGTTGATAGATA
>CASDXH010000030.1 GCA_949285105.1 uncultured Mycoplasma sp.
TATTATTTCCAGATAGATTATGTGATATAAAATAGTTGTTATCAAGCGATTTAAAAGATAACCTAAAAATGAGTTTCTCCAAAAATCGCTACACTACCTAACAATATGTAAAAATAGATAATTTTATTTAAAATATGTGTTTTAAAATTAATAGTTGAAATTTAATACTAGGAATAATATGAAAGATATATCAATCTATATTGATGCATGAAATCAATTAAAAAAAGAAATTAAAAATGATTTCTCAAATGAGATTTTTTATAATAATTTCTTTATCTTCTCAGAGTTTTATAAAAATGTTGATAAAAAATGTTATGTAATTGTACAAAATGATTTTGTAAGAGAAACATTAAATAAAGATTATTTAAAATTAATTGAAGATAAATACTCAAGTATTTTAAATATTTCAGTTAGTGTGATTTTTATTTTAGATGAAGAAAAAACAAATATTTCATTAATAGGTAATGCAGAAAAAGCAGCTGGTTTAATAAAAGAAGAATCTAGTGAACTAAATAAAGATTTAGATTTTAATAACTATATTGTTGGTAAATATAATAAAGCTGTTTATACTGCTGCAAAAAATATTATAGAAAGTACTAGTGAACTTTTCTTTAATCCTTTATTTATATGTGGAACAACTGGACTTGGTAAAACACATATACTAAATGCAATTGGTTTAGAGTTTAAAAACAAACATCCAGATAAAACAATTAAATATATAAATACAGAAGATTTTTTAAGAAAAGCATATGATGCTTTATCAACTGGTGGATTAAAAATAGAAGAATTTAAAAATAGTTTTGACAACATAGATTTATTATTAGTTGATGATATTCAATTCTTATCTAATAAAGATAAACTAAATGAAATATTTTTTAATATATTCAATAACTTAATTAAAAATAAAAAAATAGTTGTTATGGCATCAGATAAAGCTGCAACTCAACTTGTGATTGATGAAAGAATGATATCAAGATTTAATTCAGGTTTATCTATTAGAATATCTAAACCAGATATAGAAACAATTAAAGAAATTATTATTAATAAGATCAATAAATCAAATAGAAAAAACCAATTTACTTCAAATGCTATAAACTTTATTGCTAACCGTTTTAATTCAGATATAAGAACACTAGAGGGAATAATTAATAAAATATTGTTTTATTCATTAAGTAATATGGATTCTAATGAAATAATAAATGAAGAAAAAGTAAAAGAGATTTTAGAATTCGATAGTGACTTATCAATTAAAAACATAAATTCAATAATTGATCCAAATGTAATAATTGAAACAGTTTGTATATCATATGGTGTTAATGTAGCAGCTGTTGTTTCTAAAAAAAGACAACAACAAATTACATTTGTTCGTAAAGTATGTATGTATATATTAAGAGAAAAACTAAATTTATCATTTAGTGAAATAGGAAGTTATTTTTCAAAAAGAGATCATACCACTGTAATAGATTCTTGCAATTATATAAAAAACAAAATAGAAGAAGATTCTAACCTAAAAGAATTTATTAACAATATTATAGAAAAAATATAGTTTCCCACAGTTTTCAACAAAACTAACACACTTAATAAATAATAATTTTAAAAATAAAATAAAATAATTAAATGAAACTAATGGAGAAGTATATGAAAATAAAAGCCAGTAAGAATGCAATATTAAATGTATTAAAATTTAATAATTCAATAATAGATAACACTGTAAGTTCACCATATATACAAGGTATATTAATAGAAGCCATAGATAATAAAATATATTTAACTTCAACAAATTCTTTTATATCCGCAAAAACAATTATTGACAAAGGAATTCAAATAATAGAAGAAGGCAAACTATTAGTTAAGTCAAAAATATTTTTCAACATTATAAGCAAACTTAAAAATGAAGAAATAATTATAGAAAAAGTTGATAACTCAGTATTGAAAATAAAAACAGAATCATTTGATTCAAATATTAATATAATGGATGAACAACAATATCCAAATATTAATTTTGATTATGATAATTGAAATGAAATTTTATTACCTCCAATAGCTTTTAAATCAGCAATAACTAAAATAATGCAATCAGTTTCTCAAAATAGAGAAAAAATGAGTATATTAAATGGGATATGTTTCCATGGTGAAAATGGTAAATTAGATATTTATGCATCAGATGGTTACAAATTATCTTTCTTATCTTTTGAATATAAGGGTCAAAATTTTAAGATAACAATTGATCAAAATATATTCCATATATTAAATGAAGTAATAGGTTTTAATGAAAATATTAAGGTTTATATATCTGATAACAATATTATGTTTAAGTTAGATAATATTATCTTATCAACTAAGATCATGGATGCAGATTATCCAAATATAACTAACATAATGAAAAACCCAAAAGATAATATGATAGTTGTTAAAAGAAAAGAACTTATTGATGCTATTGAAAGAGGAATAGTTTTATCAATGGTTGAAAAGAAACCAATTGTAAAACTTGGTATTAATAAAGAAGAACTATCAATTTCATTTAGAAGTTATGAACTTGGTAATTCAGAAGAAAAAATAAAATTAGAATCATTTTCTGGTGAAGATATGACAATATCACTAAATGCAACTTTCTTATTATCTTTACTAAAAGTTTATAATAATGAAGACATTACTATATACACTTCAACACAAGAAAAACCAGTTATTTTAGAAGACAAAAAAGAACAAAATTTCATACAATTATTACTACCAATTAGAAACAATTAGTCGAAAATACTCAAAATAAAGCAATTTAATGGTCAAAAATAGCTTGTTTTGAGTTTTTTTATTAATTTTTAAAGTTTTTAAAATGTATAATCTATATATTGTTAAATAGGCTTTTTGAGGTTTAAAATTAGTGGAAATTGTAATAAAAACTGAATTCATTAAGTTGGGTCAATTTTTAAAGTTTTTAAACATTTTATCTAGTGGTGGAGATGTTAAAGAATTTCTATTAAATCAAGAAGTTTATGTAAATGGAGAACTTGAAAATAGAAGGGGTAGGAAATTATATCCTAATGACACTATTTTGGTAAATTCCATTCAATATGTGATTAAAGGAGAAAAAGATTAATGCCAGTTTCAAAGAAAAAAAGTGATGACATTCAAGCAACAGATAAAGTTGAAACTACTCCAAAAGTAGAAGAAAAAGCTAAAACTGAAGAAAAAAAAGTAAAAAAAGCTTCAGTTAAGAAATCAAGTGATTACTCATCAAGTAGTATTAAGATCTTAAAAGGTCTTGAAGCTGTTAGAAAAAGACCTGGTATGTATATTGGTTCTACTGATATAAAAGGTCTACACCACATGATTTGAGAAATAGTTGATAACTCAATCGATGAGGCAATGGCTGGTTATGCTAATCAAGTTGATGTAATTGTTACTAAACAAGGATCAGTTATTGTTAAAGATAATGGTAGAGGTATTCCTGTAGAAAAACACCCAGAAACTAAAAAATCTACTGTTGAAACAGTTTTAACAGTATTACATGCTGGTGGTAAGTTTGATAATGACTCATATAAAGTATCAGGTGGGTTACACGGTGTTGGTGCATCTGTAGTTAATGCTTTATCTGAATACATGAAAGTTTGAGTATATAGAGATAATAAAGAACACTATATTGAATTTAAAAATGGTGGACAACCACAATCTGAACTTAAAGTAATAAGTACTAGTCCAACTATTAAAAATGGTACTGTAATTGAATTTTATCCAGACTTTACGATTATGGAAAAAGCAGATTTTGATCAAGAAACGATTGTTGATAGATTAAAACAACTAGCTTATTTGAATAAAGGAATTCAAATTAATTTTGAAGATCAAAGAGATTCAACTAAAGAATCATTCTTATTTGCTGGTGGTATTAAACAATGAGTTGAAGAATTAAATGCTGAAAAAGAAGCTTTAACTCCAACAATTGTTTATGATGAAAAAGAAGAAACTGTAAAAGCTGCCAACTCTAATGATAAATACAACATTAGAGTTGAAATAGCATTCCAATATAACAAAACATATAACAATTCTACATTCACATTCTGTAACAACATTAATACTACAGAAGGTGGTTCTCATGAAGAAGGGTTTAAATTTGCATTAGCAAAGGTAATAAACAAATTTGCTGTAGATAAGAAATTATTAAAAGACACAGATGAAAAAATATCTAAAGAAGATGCAATCGAAGGTTTAACTGCAATTGTTTCAATTAAACACCCTAACCCTCAATATGAAGGACAAACAAAGAGAAAACTTGGTAATAGTGAAGTAAGACCATTAGTTAATAATATTACAAGTGATATTTTTGAAAAATACATGCTAGAAAATCCAGAAGATGCAAACACTATTATTAAAAAGTGTTTACTTGCAATGGAAGCTAGAAAAAAATCTTTTGAAGCAAGAGAAGCTACAAGAAGAAAATCTCCATTTGAATCTAATTCATTACCTGGAAAATTAGCTGATTGTTCAACTAAAGATGCTGAAATATCTGAACTATATATAGTTGAGGGGGATTCAGCGGGTGGTAGTGCTAAACTTGGTAGAGATAGAGTTTATCAAGCTATCTTACCTTTAAGAGGAAAGATCTTAAACGTTGAAAAAGCTAAATCAGATAAGATCTTTTCAAGTGAAGAGATAATTAATTTAATTACAGCAATTGGTGCTGGTGTTGGACCTGAATTTAAAATTGATAAATTAAGATACAACAAAATAATAATTATGACAGATGCTGATGTCGATGGTGCTCACATTAGAATATTATTGTTAACGTTCTTATTTAGATATATGTATCCGTTAGTTGAAAATGGGAATGTATATATTGCTCAACCTCCATTATATAAATTTAGTGTTGGAAAGAGTTTTAAATATGCTTATGATGACAAAACGTTAGAAACATTTAAAAAGGAAGCTAAAAATAGTAAATTCTCAGTACAAAGATATAAAGGTTTAGGTGAAATGAACCCTGATCAATTATGAGAAACTACTATGGACCCAACTAATAGAGTTCTTTTAAAAGTTACTGTTCAAGATGCTTTAAAAGCAGATAAGAGTTTCTCATTACTAATGGGTGACGAAGTTGCACCTAGAAAAGAATTCATTGAAAAAAATGCTAAATACGTGAAAAATCTTGATATTTAATAGGAGTAAAAGATGTCTACAAATAATATAGATAAAATTAAAGAGAATTTATCTAAAACAAAAGTTTATGAACAACCAATTTCTAAAGAAATTGAAACATCTTTTATGGACTATGCAATGTCTGTTATTGTTTCAAGAGCATTACCAGATGTTAGAGATGGATTCAAACCAGTTCATAGAAGAGTTTTATATGCAGCTTACAATTTAGGAATGACTCATGACAAACCTCATAAAAAGTCAGCAAGACTTGTAGGGGAAGTTATCGGTAAGTTCCACCCACATGGTGATTCAGCAGTATATGAAACTATGGTTAGAATGGCACAAGATTTTTCAATGAGATATTTACTAGTTGATGGTCATGGTAACTTTGGTTCTATCGATGGTGACTCAGCAGCTGCCATGAGATATACAGAAGCAAGATTATCTAAAATATCTAATGAAATGTTAAAAAACATTGAAAAAGATACAATTGATTTTATTGATAATTATGATGGTAGTGAACAAGAACCATCAGTATTACCAGCAATGTTCCCAAATTTATTAGCTAATGGAACTTCAGGGATTGCTGTTGGTATGGCAACAAATATACCACCACACAATTTATCTGAAATTATTGATGCAGTATTATTACTAGCAAAAAATAAAGATATATCAGTTACTGAACTTAGACAAGTATTAAAAGGACCAGATTTCCCAACTAAAGCTGAAATTGTTGGTGAACAAGGAATTATAAGTTACTTTGAAACTGGTAGAGGTTCTGTAACTATTAGAAGTAAGGTAGATATAGTAAGAAAAGATACAAGTAAAAGTACTATTATAGTTAAAGAAATACCTTACATGGTAAATAAATCTAATTTAATTGAAAAAATTGTTGAACTAGTTAGAAGTGAAGCAATTGATGGAATAGCAGATCTAAGAGATGAATCTTCAAGAGAAGGTATCAGAATTATTATTGAAACTAAAAAAGATGTTGTTCCAGAAGTCTTATTAAATAAATTATTTAAAATGACGCCACTACAAACTAACTTTAGTGTTAACATGCTAGCTATTGTTGATGGAGAACCTAAATTATTAAATATTAAAGAAGTATTACAACAATACTTAAGACACCAAGTAAATGTTCTAGTTAGAAAAACAAAATTCGAACTTAAAAAAGCTAAAGAAAGAGAACATATTCTTGAAGGTCTATCAATTGCAGTTAATAACATTGATGCTGTTATTAAAATTATTAGAAATGCAAAAGATAATGAAGACGCTGAAAAACAATTAATTACTAAGTTTAAATTAACTAAAATTCAATCTAAAGCAATCTTGGATATGAGACTTAGAAGTTTATCAAGTCTTGAAAGACACAAGATTGAAGATGAATTAAAAGAAATTAAGAAAACAATTCTAGAATTAGAAGGTATTTTAAAATCTAGTGATAAACAAATTTCTATTATCTCAAATGAATTAGCAGAACTTAAGAAAACATTTGGTGATGAAAGAAAAACTGAAATTCTATATGGTGCTTCAGCATCAATTGATGATGAAGATCTAATTCCACAAGAAGATGTTGTTATTAGTATGTCAGCTAATAACTATTTAAAAAGAATTCCAATTGATACATATAGACTTCAAAAAAGAGGTGGAGTTGGGGTTAAAGGTGTTAACACATATAATGATGATATGGTTGATGACATTATTACAACAACAACACATACAGACTTATTATTCTTCACAGATACAGGTAAAGTATATAGAATTAGAGCTCATGAGGTACCAGTAGGTACAAGACAAGCTAAAGGGGTACCAGCTGTTAACTTAATTAACATTGAAAAGAATGAAAAAATTCTTGTAATGTTACCAATTGATGACTACTCTAAAGGATTCTTATTCTTAGCAACTGTTAATGGTATTGTTAAAAGAACAAGTTTATCTGAATATAACTCAATAAGATCTAATGGTAAAATTGCTATTACATTAAGAGAAGGAGACAAGCTTCTATCTGCATTTGTAACCAGAGGTAAAGATGAAATTTATCTTGGTGCATCAAATGGTTTATTAGCAAGATTTAATGAACAAGACGTTAGAATTATGGGTAGAACAGCTTCTGGGGTTAAAGGTATTAATATCCAAGTAAAAGCTGTTGGTAGAGGAAAAAATAAAGTTGATACTAGCATCGTTGTAGTTGGTGCTTCATGTTCACAAAAAGGTGATCTAATACTATCTATTGGTGAAAAAGGTTTAGGTAAAATATCTGAAGCTGAAAACTATAGATTAACTAGACGTGGTTCTAAAGGGGTTGTTACCCTTAAACAAAATGATAGAACTGGTAAAATGGTGTTCTCATCAGCAGTTAAAGGTGATGAAGACATACTTATAGTTACAAGTTCAGGTAAAATTATTAGAACCTCATTATCTAAGTTAAGAATTATTGGTAGATCAACTTCTGGTGTTACATTAGTAAAACTACAACCAAATGAAAAAATTGTTTCAGCTGCTTTATTTAGACCAGATGAAGAAGAACAAGAAATGGAATAATATTTATAAATTGAAGTGTGATTGATTAATATTAATCGCGCTTTTTTATTGCCATAAAGATCATTAGCACCAAGTGACTAAAAAACAAAATAAAGTTGCTAATGAAATAAAACAAAAATTAATATTAAATTTTTATATATAAAACATAGTTATCTGAACACTTAAATATCTCATTTGTGAAATAATTAACATATTCATTATATAAAACAAAGTCTTTAAATATCAAAACACATCCCAAATGTAATAATTTAATATTAGAATTATTTCTTAACTCTCAACTTGTGTTGAGAGTTTTTTAATTAGATACATTTTATTTTTATATATTAAATGTCTTTTGACTAATGGTAATTTATTAAGTAAATTCTATTTTTTAATTTATATTTTAAGTTTCTGTTCAATACACATTAAACTAATACAGATTTTTTCTTGGTTATTTTGGAATAATTAATGAATTACAGAATGTTAATTTATACACTTGCTATTTTAATAATTAATAAGTAATTTATATAAAAATGAGTTTGAAAAAACTAGTAAACAAGCTGAACAATAATAAAAATATTTTTAAAAATTTAAGCATGGTTGTTTTCTTGTAACTTAAATAAGTGGATTTTTATAAATACAAAAGACACATTTTCTAGAGAGAAATATAGAAATTAATTAAACTCTCAAAAAACTATATCTTTTAGTTATTTATCTTTTACTATTTCGTTTTCAGTTTATGAAATTATATTATTTTGAATTTTCATACAATGTTAACCACCAAACAAGATTAGGTAACAAATTTTTATAAAAAATACTTTTTTAATATAAATGAATCTAATAACCATCATAATAATTGGTGTTTGATCTATTTTAATTAGAATGATCATGATTTTATTTTGATTATTGAAAAAAAGTTGAAATAAAAGAGCGTTCAAAAGTGTTTTCCTAATATTAATCAAAAATTATCAATAAAATGTTACCTTTAGCTACAGAAAACACCATATTGCTACTTTTGTGTTTTTGAATGTGTTCTTTTAATTAAGAAACCTAAAAACAAACATAATTTAAATATTTTTGTGTTTTCATTTCGAACGTAAAAAAATATACAAAATCATAGATTTTCTACATAAATTAAGTTTCATTAGCTTGTAAGTGTTCTTATAGGTATATTAAATTATTTTTATCTATAAATGACTTATTACTCACATAGGTAATTAAAAATTAGCAATGATTTAGAAAAATGAGTTTTTATTAAATAACCACATTCTTTTTGTTTTATGAAAGATATTATTGTGTTTATGTGTTATTTTAGTTTGATTTGTAGAAAAAAAGATTAGTTTGATTTTAATGTTAGTTTTTCAAACAATTTATAAAATTTATATTAATAATGGAAACAATGTTCAACATGCTGCTTTATAGTCATACATGATCATTGTTTTGATAGGGAGAAGTACATTAAAACATAAAAGACAGAAAATTTATTGGTTTATTTAGCGTTTTTCAAGAATTTGGATATATTATTCATTCTTAATTGGTAAATTTAAAATAATACCAAAAATATAGATTTTCATGCACAAATTCATTCATAGCTTTAACTGTTACAGAACTATTAATAAATAGATATTTAACGATCATAAATTGAAAATATAGTAAGTAACTAACATATTATTCATGAAATATAGTGAAAGCATTACAAGTTAAATCAATTCAAAGATGAATTATTTAGATATAAAGTAGGTTGAAATTCTAAATCAGTTAATAGTTTAAGAATATTTGGTAGTGTAGCGATTTTTGGAGAAACTCATTTTTAGGTTATCTTTTAAATCGCTTGATAACAACTATTTTATATCACATAATCTATCTGGAAATAA
>CASDXH010000031.1 GCA_949285105.1 uncultured Mycoplasma sp.
CTTGTATATTTAATTCATCTTTGTTTTCTGGTTTTTTTGACATAACTCACTCCTAAAATTTATTTTAAACTTTTTTCTAAGAATGAGTTTCTCCAAAAATTGAGACAGTACCCATTAAGAAGTTTGATCTAATTATAATTTAAAGATAGTTGAAGAAAAACCATTCGATTTATCAACTTCAAATTTATTATCACAGTAAATGTCATCAAAATCATAGGTGCTATAAGAAGATACTGTAGTAATTAACTGACTATTATGAACATTTTTATCTTTATCTGAAAACATATTTAAGATGTAGTTTGTTTGTTCTAAGCTTAGATAGTTGTTAAGATCGTCTACAAATAAAATACTTTTTTTATCAAGCGCTTTAAATACAGTAGTTAATAAGTAAAATAATCTTCTAACATTATCTGATTCATTTAGTGAATTCACAAAATGGATTGTTCCATTTTCATCTTTTTTTGATAATAGTAAATTAAACTCGTTAACACTTTCATCAGTAACTTTAAAATCTTTAATATTTATATCCAAATCTTTGAAAACATTTAAATATCTTGTTCTATTTAGTTCAATAAATTCTTTTGAAATTGAATACTTTTTAAATGATTTATTGTGTAGATAATTGTCTTTAAAAAAGATAATGTTTTTAAAAAAATCACTGATGCTTATAGTCAACATATTTTTAGAAAAATTACATAGTTTTAAAACAAGAGAATTTTTCAAGTTCAAATAATTAGTGTTTGATTGTTTATCAAGTTCTAGCTCTTCAAGATTTAAGTTGATATCAAAAATGCAAGTATTACTTGAATCATTGTTTGGTAAATTAAGAGAAAACTCTAAATTGTTTTTAGAATATATTTCAACTCACTCAATGTCATCAAGAACTTCAGAACATGAATAACTAATTTTCTCAAGTTGAGGGAAATAACCGTTGAAAACCAATTCGTATTTAAAAGATGTCTGATTAATATTGAAATATAATGTCACTTCAGTATCATTATATTTTTCAGCATCCCCATCATCAAATAACACAAAGGGATTATAAAAGTTTCTCATTGATTTTAAAGTTGTATCTAATTTGAATTCAGATTCATATTTTATAAAGTTGTTGACATAATCTATTGCTGTATTTAACAATTTAATAAAACTTGATTTACCAACAGACTTAGATCCAATCAGAACATTTGAACAAGAAGGAATAAAATCTATTTCATCTTCAAAACTTCTATTTACCAAATCAATTTCTTGTCATTCTTTAAAACACGCAAAATTTCTAAACTTAATTTTAAATAGCATAACTATCTCCTAAGCAATACATTAATTTTAATATAAATCTTATTTATAAATTAACATTTATCAAATATGAAAAAATCCAAGAGTAATACTCTTGGAGTAACTAATTAATTTTGATATAAGTTTATAATTGGGAACGAAACTGGGAATTTGATGATAGATAAGAATTTGATAACTGAACTTGCAATAATATCTACACTAAATGCACTAGTTGTAAATGAATCAACTCAATTATTATTCTTATCAAGTATTTTAAATGGAAGAAAAGATGTTGAAGTAAAGTTATTTATATTAATGTTAATATATAAATCTAAAACATTATCTGAATATCAAAATAAACCTTGTCTTACATTTAAAGGCAATCAAAATTGTAAAGCATTAACATCTTGTCCACTAGAATCTTTTTCTGATTTAATAGTTGTCATTTGACTATAAGTGAAAACATAATTATGTTTAACTAAATTTAAATTTAAATAATCTTTAATCAACAATTGATTCATCATATTTTGATCTAAAACTTCAGTTTTGTAACTTGTTATATTTGGGGTAGTTTCTGTATAAGAAGATCTTGTTGTATTCTTAAAGTTTGTAACAGCTTTATCAAAATTCTCTTTTGTTATTTTTTCTTCATTAAATTCGAAAGAATAATCTTTCATGTATAGTCTGTCACTGTAATCAAAATCATTTAGAATATTATCTTTTTGACTTATATAAAGTATTCCTGTAAAGTTATAAACTTTAGCAAGCATTTGTACATATTTTGATGCAATACTATCTCAAATTTTTGCTCCACTACTATTTAAAGTTTTATTATTTAAATCATCAGATATACTTTTAAACATTCCAGGAGCATCAAGATAAATATCTGCTACATAAGGGATTTGATATCCAAATACTCATTTGTCCCCATCAATCTTAGTAGGGTTAAGTCATAAGTCTTGATCATTAATGTTGTAATCAAAAACTAATTTATCATTCGTTTTTATTGTTACACTGTCTGGTAGCTGTTTTGTGATATCTTCTTTTTTAAATTTATATCATTCTTTACCATTGTTAGTATTTAAGATAATGTACTTATTAAGGTTGGAATTATTGTTGGCAACCATATCTTCAACTTCTTTAGTATTGATACCCATTTTTTGTAAATCAATAACATCAGGAAGAATATCTTTTAAAGCTGTTAGATTAACTGTTAAATCTTTATTAAATGTATAAGTGTACTGATAAGAATAAGTAAGTTTTTTTGTTTGTTTGTTATATTCAACTTTTGTTTGTGTTCCCTCTTTTGTAGTATTGTTTAAGAATTGATTTGCAATTGGTTGTAAAACAGTAGTGAATATTTTTTTAACATTTTCATAACTAAAATTAGTATTATCTGTAATCATAACATTAAGTATTCCAGATAATGTTGCATCATTTATAAGTGAACCCAAAATTGTTGTAATACTAGCTTTATCATTAACAATGATTTCTAACACAGTTTTATTCTTATTTTCATCAGTAAATACTTTTTGAACTAAACCAACAATACCTTTATATTTTTCACCAACTACTTTTGTAATCATGTCAATTATTGTTTGGTCCTTTAAAACTGTTTGTAATAATTGAATAATTGTTGCACCATTGAAAAGAGAATCAATTATATTATTTAAAAAATCTACGTTTTTAACACCAAGTGTTCTAATTAAATCCTGGAATTGTTTTTTAAGTTCTGCTTTTTCTTCATCTGTCATTGATGGTTTTATTTTTTCAACAAAAGCTCTAATTAAGTTTTCTACAAAAAAGTCATTACCAATAAATTGTGTTATCACACTTACAAGTAATTCTTTATTATTTCCAATAATATCTAAGATTGATTCTTTTGTGTTTAAAAGTTTTTTTATTAGATCAATCATTGCATTGTTATCTGGTAGAATTTTTGCTTCAAACAATAAGTCAACAATACTGCTAGCTGAAGAATCAATAAATTGAGTTACAGTTTCACCTTTTGAAACTGAATCAATTATTGTTCCTGTTAAAGTAATAATCCTTTGGATGTAACTTTGAACAACATTAATTTGCTCAGAAACCTCTTGACCTATAGTTTCATTTGTAAGTTTGTTATAGTTATCAATTACTTGTGAGTTTTTAATTGCCGAATTGTAATCTAATGTTGAAGTTACATGACTATATTCAGTTAAGAAAACATTAGAATAAGTTCTTGAAGTGAAACTAAAGTCTTTTAAAATGTTACCATTGTTGTCAACTTCGTTATTGTTACCATTGTTAGTTGAATTGTCATTATTATTTGAATTACTATTATTAGTTTGATTACCATTATTATCTGCTTGTTTAGCTATTTTAATTGCTGGCATGTCACCTGTTACTTCTAAGATAACATCTGAAAATTGTAATCCTAAAAAGTATCTATTATTGTATTTATTAATAGTAAGACTTGGTTTTATTTTATTAATACTTATGTTTAAAAATAAGAAGTCATTTGGTTTTAATTCATATTGTTTTTCATTCACATTAAATTTTTCTGTGTTTCCATTTTCATTAGCAATTTTTAATGAAAGATTCACAGTAACATTTTGTGTTTCATCAACTTCAAATGTAGGTGTTCCATTTAAATAGAAACTAAAATAAGATCTGTTTGAAACATAAAGTCAATATAAATAACTATAAATGTCTTCAGATAAATTATCTTTATTTAATTTCTTTAATTCTTCATCAGACTTTATATCATTTGTTAGAACTTCACTGATGCTTTTATAAACATCATCAGAGTTATTTTTACTTACATCGACTGTATTAATCACTTTTTTAGTATTAGATACTTTTTCAATTTCAGTAGCTAACTTACCTTTTACAAATGAATTACCTACCCCACCCATTGCCGTTGTATTTTCTAAACCATTGATTGGTTCTTTGTTAAGATTATCATTTTTGTTAGTTGTAGTAGCACATGATGCTAATGGTACTGCAATAAGTGAACCCACCGATATAAGTGGTAAAAATTTAAAAAATAATTTTTTAATCATAAATATTACCAACCCTACTTTTTTATTTTTTTAAGTTTATCACTTTTTATTGTTTTTACACATTTTTGTTTATAAAAAAATTTCTAAAAAAGCATAATTAAAAAATAAAAAACCAAGCCAAAGAAATGGCTTGGAAAATTATTATAATAGCAAATTGCTAAATAATGGGAATTTAACCTTTCCATAGTGAACATGATTCTTTTTTCCAAAAACTTTATATGGAAGGTATACATCAGCTACTCCATCAACTGATAAACTTGTTCTAGAAAAAGTTAAATGATTTGTTCATATTGGACCACTTTGAATCTTAAATGGTAAATAAATATTACTAGAGAAATTAGATATGTTTACATATATTACAAGATCCAATGTAGTTGGTATGCTACCAATAGTACTTTTTGCTCTAAATGGTACTCTTAATTTTATACCTTTTTGAATTGATCCATTCTTTATTGCATCAGTTCCTGTATTTGAAGAGTTCAATGCATTATAAGAAAACATCAATTCATCTTTAACAAGATTTAATGACTCATAATTTTGGACCAAAGTTTTATTTACTTCTAAATCATTGTTATTTTTTTCAAAGTAACTATCAATATTTGAACCCTCATGTTTGTATGTTGATTCTAGTATAAAATGAGTTGATATTGTGTTAAATGTATTAATATCAAAGTTGCTATTATATGAAAGATTATAACCCTCCATATATAAAGTGTCATTGTAATCAAAGTTAGTAAGAATTTTATCAGAACTTACTGTTTTAACTACACCAGAAGCTGAATAAACTTTTGATAAAATTGTAGCAATATTAAAACCTATTTCATTTCAAACGTTAAATCCATGTTCACCAAGAGTTTTATTATTTAAATCAGTCATTATTTTGTTATATAGTGATGGAGCATTAAGATTTATTTTTAATATAAATGGAACTTGGATTCCAAATAACCAATCACCTTTTTCGTTTTTAGTTGGATTTAATCAAATCTTTTGATTTGAATTGCTATAAGAGAAAGAAATTTTATCATTTGCACCAAATGTCAAATTATCTGGAATTTGAGATAATATATCTTTTATGTCGTTATGATTTTCAGTGTCTTTAAATATATATCATTCACTACCAACATCATTATTAGTTTTTAAACCAATCTTACCAACAATAGGAATATTAACAGCTGTATCATCAACCATTTTATCAATGGCTTCAGTATCTACTCCTAGTTCTTTTAAATTAATTTCTGTTGGGAATAACTTTTTTAATGGTGTTAAATCAACTATTACTTCATTGTTAAAAACATAATCATATTGGTATTGGTAACTAACCTTTTGGTTTTGTTTATCATAACTAAATTGCGTGTATTTCTTATCAACAGTTGTGTTGGTTAGAATTCCATCAGTTAATGCTTTAAATGTTTTGTTAAATAAGTTTAGTAAATTCTCTTCTGTAAAACCACCTTTAGTTGAAAGTACTAATTTTAATAATGCATCTATAGTTGGATTGTTACCAATTAAACTACTTAATAAGACAACTATTTGATCAACATTTTCCACAACTATTTTTATTAAAGGCTTATTAACATCACTACTTGTAATAATAGTTACAACTAAATCTATTAATCCTGAAAACTGTGCACTAACTGCTCCTTTAATTAAATCAACAACTTGTTTTTCTTTTAACGCTGCTTGAAGAATATCAAACAATGTTCCATTATTTAATAAAACGTCAATAAGACTATTTACAAAAGTTAAATTACCAGCACCAAATCTATTCAATAAAGATTTGATCTCTTCTTTTAATTTTTGTTTTTCTTCTTGAGTCATATTTGGATCAAATTTTTCAAGTAAAGAACTAATTAAGTTAACAACAAAAGGATCTTTACTTATTAAGCTTGTAATTATCGAGGTTAGAACTTCATTGTTTTTAGATATTACATTTATTACAGGTTCATTATTAGTGATTAGTTGTTCAATTAGATTATAAGTTGTTTCACCTTGTGGTAAGACATTAAAGTATTGCAGTATTTTCGTTATACTTGGTGCAATCTTTTTAACTAACTCTAAACCAGTATCATTTGCACCAATTGACGAGAAAAAAATGTTTGCAGTTTTTAATATTTCTAAATAAAGATCTTGATTTGAAATAAATCCATTTTCAATACTATCTTTAATTTCTTGTTCTGTTAAAGAATCATAATATGCTTTTACTTGTTCGTGTTCTAAAGCACCTTTGTAATCTAAAGCATCTGTTAAATATATAAACTCAGTTAAGAATATTTTTGAGAAAGAATTTTTAGTGAAAGAAAAATTATTGTAAGTAAATTCTATTTTCCCATCGTTTGGAGTTTTGTTTTCTTCACTATTTTTTACAGTTTGTTGTTCTGGCTTAGACAATTCTGGAATATAGAAAGCACTTTTAGTTAAATTAAATTTAACATCATCAAAACTGATACCTAAAAAGTATCTATTGTTATTTGTATTAATAATAAATTTAGGTTGTTGGTTTGTTATATTAATATCTAAAATTAAATAATCATGCCCATCAAGTTCAACACTTTTATCTTCAAAACTAAATACTTGTTTATCATATCTATTATTCAGTATTTTCAAACTAATAGATAAATCAAAAGTGATGTTATTTTGATCATCAGAATTCATGTTCACAATAGTGTCTTTATTGTAATAGAAAGAAAAGATTCCTCTATTTGAAAGATAATATTTATAAATATAAGAATAAGCATCTTTTAAAAGCATTTCTTTAGATAACTTAGTTTTATATTCTTCATAATTGAAAGAAGTCGTCAAAAACTCATTAATACTTCTATAGACTTCTGATCCACTATTATTGTTAACATCAATTACTTTTAAATCGCCAGTAGCATTAACAGAATCTTTAATTTCTGGTTCCACATAACTTTTTGAAATAATGTTTAATGAACCATTGCCAGAATCACCATCATTTCCATTGCCAGAATCACCATCATTTCCATTGCCAGAATCACCATTATTTTCATTGCCATAATCTGGTCTACTATCTAAATTATTATTGAAACATGAAGCCAATGGCATAATAACTAAAGAAACAGCAAAACACGCACTGAAAAATTTTAAAAATTTATTTCTTCTTTTCATAAACATCCAAACAATTTATTTTTTATTATTATAATATTTTTTCACAAAATATGTAAAATCAATTTATACCTATTAGGGCAATAAAAAAATGTAGTTTCCTACAATCCCTAACTGACATGTGAAGTGCAACACTTTGACCTTGCACTTCACATGTCAATCGAGCATGGTGTCTGCAATTATAAAAGTATTTCAGGCCCATTTTTAAATTAATAATAAAAAATCAAAAGCTTAATAATTGGAGTTGTGACTTTAATATATAATATAAACATATGAAAAAGAATTTAAAAAAGATAAAACAAAAAAGAATAAATAAAATTTTTAGTATTACTTTAAGTTTGATTTTCTTTATTTCACTTGCTCTATTTTTACTTTCTTTTTCAATTGCTATACCTGTATTAAACAGATGATTTTACTTTATACAAATAAAAACTTTAAACATATCAGAAACATCAGGATATGCATATAACGATATAGTTTACTCTTACAATAAACTACTAGATTATTTAACATTGCCTTGAGCTAAATTTGATTTAGGAACTTTTACTTATTCACAAGAGGGAAAAGATCATTTTCAAGATACTAAAGTATTATTTATTATTGATCTTTCAATATTAATTGTTACAACAATAATTTGCCTTTCATTAGTTGTCTCTAACTGAAGAGTGAAAAATAAATTTCTAGTTAAAGTATTTAATAAAAGTATTGGTTTTTGAGTTTCAATAATTTCACTTGTATTGTTTTCACTAATCATTTTTTTAGTATCTTTAAATTTTGAAAAAGCATTCATTGTTTTTCACCAAATATTTTTTAAAGGAAAAGATAATTGGGTTTTTGATCCAATTAAAGATCCAATTATAAAAATACTTCCAGAACAATTCTTTTTAAATAGCTTTATCTTTATTGCTGTAGTGTACTTGTTTTTGCATATTTTAATAATTACAAAAGAGGTTATTTTATCAAAAAAGAGAAAAAGTAAAACATTAAAAATTAAAAAATAAATTTGTTAGTAATATAGATTCAAATAGTTTAAATATTCATTTATTAGACTTTAAAGGTAATACTCTTTCAACTTGTAAATTACAAGAATCAAGTAATGATGGATATTATGTTGCATCATTTATTGATTTAACACCAAATACTACATATTTTTTAGAAGGAGTATATAGTGATGGAAAAATTCTTTCTTTAGGAAACTCTTCTTATTTTACAACACTTGAAATTCCTAGCTATCAAGTAAGTATTGATAAAAGTAATTATAATAAACAAGAACAATTATATGAATTAACATTTAATATAGATAATTATGTATTAAATCAAGATATAGAAACAGTTAAATCAATAGATGAAATAAATACTGATGGACTAGAACCATTAAATAATCCATATGAAATTGAATTAGATATGAAAGAAGACATAGTTAGCGATGGTGATAAACAAGAAGAATTAATGAAAGTTGCACCAAAATCTATGTATAATTATTACATTGTTCCAAAAGTTGTTGAATAGGAGTTTTTATGACAGAATTAACTAAATTAACATTATTAGAAGCTAGAGATGGTTTATTAAATAAAAAGTTTTCATCAGTTGAATTAACTAAAGCTTTTATTGATAATATTAATAAAAATAAAAGACTAAATGCTTTTACAAATGAAAACTTTGATAATGCTTTAAAGCAAGCTGAAAAAAGCGATGAAAATATTAAAAATGGACAAGCTAAAAAATTAGAAG
>CASDXH010000032.1 GCA_949285105.1 uncultured Mycoplasma sp.
TATTATTTCCGGATAGATTATGTGATATAAAATAGTTGTTATCAAGCGATTTAAAAGATAACCTAAAAATGAGTTTCTCCAAAAATCGCTACACTACCGGAGAACAACTAGAATGAAAACACTTTTTTATAATGGAAATATATATTTAGGTAATAAAGATTTTGCATATGGTTTTATTGTTAAAGACAATGTCATAACAAAAATAATAAAAGATGAAAATGAAGTAATAGAAAGTTGTGACTATCACGTTGACTTGCAGAAAAGAACAGTGATTCACTCTTTAATAGATGGTCATAGTCATTTTTTAATGGCATCAAGTAATGTTGATAATTTAGATATATCTAAAATAAAATCTGAAGAAGAACTTATCAAAACAATAAAGCAACATTATTTATTAAACAAAGATTTAAACTTTCTTTATTTTGAAGGATTAACAATAAATAATTTTTCTTCACCAATAAACAAACATGTTTTAGATAAAATCTCTTGTAAAATTCCAATCATGATTCACAGTTCTGATAGACACACAGCATTTTTAAATACTGCTTCACTAAATCTTTTTAACTTAAACATTAAAAATCCAAAAAGCTTATATGGTGGAATTATAGATCTTGATAATGATTTATTTCCTAATGGAATTATTAGAGAAAATGCTTGTAACTATGTAAACACTTATATAAAAGAAAATGAAAATCAAAATAAAAAATTAAAGCAAATGGAAAAACTTGAGTTAATTCTAATTAAGCAAGGAATTGGGGTCATTGGAACATGCGACATATCAGAGTATAATTTTGATAAAACAATAGCATTATATAAAGAGTTTAATAAAAATAAGTATATCAATATAGTTCATCAGTGTCCTTTATTTAATTTAGATAATTTAGAATCTTTTATTAATAAATTAAATAAAGAAAAGTTATTCACAAATAAGTTTCAAATTAAATTGTTTATTGATGGATCATTAAGTTCAAACACTGCAGCTTTAAGTGATAAATATTTAAATTCAAATTCAAACGGAATTTTAAATTATGACACTAATTTATTAACTTCAACAATTAATAAAATAAATAACAAAAACATTAGTGTTGTCACTCATTGTATTGGCGATTTAGCAATTAAGCAAATAATTGATATATATAAACAAAACAATGGTGAAATCAATAACGGAATAATTCATTACCAAATTAATAATAAAAACCTTGATGATCAAGTTTTGCAAAAAAATATAAACGTTTGTGTTCAACCATGTTTTATAGAAGATGATTTAAATATTATTGATAAATATTTAAATAAGAAAATAAAACAAGAAGCATATCAATATAAAGAACTTTATCTAAAAAACAATAATTTAGTAAATTTTGGTACCGATGCTCCAATTTGTGAATATGATCCTTGAAAAAATATTTATTATGCCATCTCAAACAAACAAATCAACTCGAATAAAAAATGAAGTCAACAAGCAAACTTTGACTTATACCAGGCAATAGAATGTTATACAAAAAATGCTGCTAGGTTTTTAAATCTAAAAAATATTGGTTTAATCAAAGAAGGTTATTTTGCTAACTTTATTATTTTAAATCAAAACATCTTTGAATTAAAAAATAAAGAAAGTATTTTAAAAACAAAAGTTATTAGTCATTATTTAAATGGTAAAAAGGTATTTTAAAGTAATAAAAAACCCACAACATATAAAATGTTGTGAGTAATTTTTGTTGTTTTAACTATTTAATTGAAAACATGTTTTCATGTACTCATTTTAGTAGTTGATCTCTATTGTCAAAGTATTTACCTTCAAAATAAATTCTTGAACTAGTATAATCTGTTTGTTTTGAAAATTTTACACTATCCATTAAATATTTAGAAGCGGCATTTAGATCTAAGAAAGTATAGATTCTACCAGTTTCAGCATCTTTGACTTCATAAACATTTTGAAGTGTAACATTTGATGGTAATTGACTATATTTGTTACTTACAAAACCAATGTCCAATACTTCTTTACTTGCAACGCTAAATTTAGATTTGAATAAAGTATATAGGTTAGCTAATGAATTAGTGTTAGCTTCTTGAACGTTTGTTATTTTGAAATTTTCTTGATTTCAAATCATTTGATCATTAAGATTTTCTTTTAAATCATTTGCACTATTATCAACTAAAACATTATCCATTGTTCCATTATCAATAACTTTGTTTCCATCTCAATATTTTCCTGGAAGTTTATTAACTGTACCTGCAACTCCTGTTGCTACATTGTTTGCGCCAAGGTTTGGTAAAGAAACAAAGTTTGCTAGTCTAATGTTGTCAACAATGTTGTTAATTAAAGTTACATTATTGTCATTACTTGAAACAATGTATCCATAATCATATGAAGCACTTAAAGTTTGGATATATGGAGACTGTTTATTTAAGTTTGTTAAATCAAATGAACCATCATCTTTTTTAGTAATGTTTAAGCTTTTGATTACTTTTTCAACCATTGCTTCTAGAGTGTTAGCTGATGAGTCTTCATTACCAATTAAAGCATAATATCTTTTAAACTTAGGGTTAGTTGGAGTATCAATACCATTTAAGTAATTTAAAAGAATTCTTCTCTTTAATTCATCTGGATTGTAGTATTTTAATCCAGCATAGTAGTAATACTCTTCAACTTGTGGAAGTGTAATTTGTACTGGATCAATTAATTCCATGTCATCAATGTTTGAAAGTTCTTTTGTTTCAAACCCAAAGTATTTAGAAACAGTTAATCCACCATTTCAATAGAAGCTTGTTCCATCAGAAGTTGTATATTGGTAAAAGTTTTGTGTGTGAGTTTCTTTTAATAAATCAAATATAAAGAATACAATTTCAGTAATTGCTAGTGCAGTTGAAAAAATTTCAAGCGCATAATTTAAACCAGTCATTACAGCTTCTTTAAATTTATTAAACTTAGAAGTTTGACCAGACCATCAAGATTTCTTTTGTGATCAATCAACATTATCATATGTACCAGGAGTATTTGGTCTAGATCCAATTTCTGCTCCATCAACACCATCAATAGAATCGCCTCAGTCACCAGAAATGATTGAGTTTCTAGCCATAGAAACAGTGTCATCTTGAAAAGAGAAGGAGTCAGAAATTGATAATGAAGCACTATCAAATGGATCCATAATTACAGAGGCGCTACCTCTTCTACTCATTGGTTTTAATTCATTACTTTCTTTAACAAGCTGAAGTAAGTTTTCATCTCAATCAGTAGAACTATTTCTAATACCTTCAGCTAAGTCTGAAAGAATAATAACTTGATCACTTGAAGCTAGTCCACCACTAGATGTGATAATAGGATTAATAAAATCTCTATCAATTTTTAAAATCTCAGTGTTAAAGAATAATTTACCATCTTTATTAGCTCTTCCTAAATTTAATGATTTGTCTCATTTGTCTCCAGAAAGATCAATAATTTCATAAATGTAATCTGAATTCCCATCAACTAAATCCAATGTCGCATTATTAACAGGTGATGGTACAGAATCTTTTGATGTATAAAGTTTTGCAAAAGAATTACCAACTAAAGTTGAACTACCAAAAACAATTTCAATTAGATATGAAAGTCTTTTTGCAAAGATATCAGTATCTGCTGTTGATTCTTTGTTAAAAATATTTAAATTATTTTTTAAATCTAACATGAATGCTAAATAAACTCTATAAGGACTTACTTGTCCTTCGTATTTTTTAACAAAGTTTATATATGTTGATAAAGTATTGTTTGTTTTACTTAAAATAATAAGTTTATCTAAATAACCACCATTAACAATAGCACCAGATTCTAAAAACATTTTTATTTCAGTATTTAGAATTGATTCAGCTAAAGCATAATATTGATTATTTTTAGCACCAATTGAAGTTAATAGATCCCAAATGTTTTGGTTAGTTGATGTTTTTATAAGTTTTAATTTTTCTTCTCATTTAGTAGTATCTGGTTCATTAGCAACATCTATAATATCTTGTCTATTGTTGTTTTCAACATAGATTTTAACCATGTCATTAATATTAAGTTGAGAAAAAGTATCATAAATCTTTTTTAGTTCTGGTTTAATAGTATATAATTCTTCAGCAGTCATTGTACCAGTTTCTCATAAGAAATCATAGTTAATTGATTCAAACGGAATCATTCCACCAGCTAATGAAATATTGCTTTCAGCTTGTGTATAAGTCAAAGCCATTGCAGCCAAGTTTGGATATTTAGTTTTAATTTCATTTAAAAAGTATGCTGTTGAAGTGTTGATATCATATTCTGGATTTCCAATTTGGAAAAAATCAACCATGTTAAATGATTCTTTTCCATCTTTGCTTAATAATAAGTTTCTACTGTATAAAGAAACAAACTCTAAAACATCTTGAATAAAGTTACATACATTTGTAAAGTAATCAACAATTAAATTAATTACGTTTTGATCAACGCCTCAAGAAATAGCTCTTTGCATTAAGAAACTATAAAGCACTGGAATTTTATAAAACGAATTATATTTTTTACCAGTCATCATTGAGTCATTTGCTTTAATAACAGCATTTGCTAAATCAGGACTTAATTTTCCTAATTCTTCAATGAATCATTTATCATATGATTTATTATCAGGAGTTGATAGTAAAGTTCTAAATAAAAGTGTATTAGTACTACCATCTTCTGCTTGGATCTTATTTAAGTTATTGTCATCATTAATAATTGATGTGAAAAAAGAACCAATAGTTGAATCAAGTTGAGATTCAACATAAACTGATTTTGCTACACCATTAACCTTCTTTCACATTTTTTTGTTTTTAAATGAGGTAACATCTAAAACACCTTTGTAAAAGTAAGGACCAATTAAATCAGCACTATCATTGTTATCAATGATATATCTACTTTCACCTTCATTTGAATGAACGTGTTGATAGTTTAAATCTTTTAATTCAACAGTATTCATTGTGTCGCTAATATTATTTATTGTAATGCTTACACTTTCATCGCTTTTATTAGTGTAATTTAATCTTATTTCAGCATTTTCATTAATAAAATTAGTTAAAGTTTCATAAGCATCAGTTCTTGTTAAATTAATAGGTAACGAGTTACCAGTTGGTGATGTAATAACAACAGTATTTTGAAGGTTTGCTTTATTTGGAAAATATTCTCTTTCTAAATAAGTTCTTAATGAAGCTTTATCATTAAAGTTAACTCCATTAAAAGTATATCCTTGCTTAGTTTGAAAGTAAGAAGCATAAGCATCTTCTTGATTTGCAAAAATTTGATCATTTGCACCTTGATAAACAATATTAGAACTATTTACATCATAACTAACATGTTTTCAAACTTTTTGACTTGTTAAACCTAAAACACCATTGCTACTAGCATATGTTGCTAAGTCAACATCAGTTTTAACTTGTTTAGATTTTATATAATCATTATAAAGAGATTGTCTTAAAGTATTTGGATCACTATATGATTTAGTAACACCATTTAAAGTAACTGTTCATTTAGAATTATTTCCTTCAACACTAACAGTTTTAGAATTATTATTAACATAATTCATTAATTCATTATATGAACCAAAATTCATATTACCTAAACCATAAGCTCCACTACTAATAGAATTCAAAGTGGTATTTGTGGAAATTGCAACAGATGAAGTAACAGGAACTAATGATACAATTGTAGCACCCGTTAATAAAAACATTCTTTTTCTTCTAACAAAAAAACTTTTGCTATTAGATTTATTTATAATATTTTTCCCCATAAACAACACCCCATTTTTTATCTGTTTAAATTAATAGAGCTTGTATATTTTAAGGCATTATATTTTTGTCTTGATTTGCCATTTATTTTTAGTTTCGAATTTGATATGTTGTAGAAATATAATGCTGAAAAACCAGCTAGTATAATTATTAATCCAAGAGAACTTCATGCACCAATTATTATGTCTTGATAGAATGATCTGTTTAAATTAATTGTTGGTGGTAGTACTCCTGTTGGTGGTAGTATACCATTTATAGTGTTTACATAATTTTCAACAAATGTTTTTAATTCATCATAACTTGTAAATCCAAAATATTGCCCCTCTGTACTACTTTTTAAAGCAAAAGAACTATAGTGAGAAGTGTTTAATGCAGTTTGTGAAGAAATAAAACAAACATATAGTTTATTAATATAATTTTCCACAAGTTGTGGACTTTGTGCCTGATCTGTTGGAGCATAGTAAACATAATCATTACTTGCTTTTACATCAACCATTTTTAATGCATTATCTCAAGCATTCTTCTCAGATTCTGAAAAATCTCCATTAACACTATTAATAATTTCTGAAGTAATTAAATTACCACTATAATCATAAAAATTATATTGTTTTCTAGGAACTCCAATATTTTCTAAATAAAACTCTGAACTCAAAGCCTCGCTTGATCCAATAATTTTAGAATTATTATCTGTTAAACTTACATTAAACTTAGTACCATAATTTATATATTTTCCATATCTTATAGTAGCTGGGGTTTTGTTTTCACTATATAGGAAAACAACATTATTTGTATCTTTAATAGACATATTGTTAACATTGTTAATTAATGTTTGTGAAGGATTGTTTGTATTAATTAATTTTTGTAATGTTTTGTTATATTGATAAATAGCTTGATAAGTACCATAAGGGTTATTTAATAAAGACTTATCTTCATCTTCTCTACGATTAAGTTGTTTTTCCAAATTACTTTTATTAATGTTATTTTTTGAATATACAGTTTCATCTATCAACTTAACATTTGTTCCAAAAGAACTAGACGACGAAGAATTATTAAAACTAAAATTTGAGTATTTATTTTGAGTGTTGTAATTTGTTAGTAAATCAGCATTTGTTAAAACTAAATTCTTACTATTATCATAGTAGAATGTATTTGAAATATTACTTAAAGAACTTTTTGCATCATTTCTTCAATTATTGTTGCTTTTTGAATTTGAAACTAATTTATTTTTTATCCCTAAAACTGGATCAACTCTAAAAGTATCATCATTTTTAATAGAATTTATAATTGAATCACCAATCAAGAATAAAGGAGAACCATTATAAGTTATTACATATTTAACATTATTCCCATTCTTGTTAACGTTTTCTTGAAAAATATCTTTCATATTAGCACTTAAATAATCATTAATAGTTGCATAACCAGTTCTAGAATTATTAAATACTTTATTAAATTGTTCTCTTAAAGCCCCTCATATTTTACCCTTTACTAAAGTTTTTACCTGGTCATAACTATTTCTTCTATCTGTATAAACATATTGATTTCCTAAAAAATTTGTACCAACAACAGTTTTAACAATATTAGCAACTTGACGAGCAGCTTGTTGTTTATCTGAACTATTATGGAAATAAGACATGATTTTTTGATATGCTGAATTATAAGCTGCATTAGCTTTTGAAGAAACATCATATCAAGAAAAATTTTGTTGGTTTACATATAATTGAAATGAATCAAACTTACTTGAACTTGAAAATCTCCTTAAATCCTTAATAGATTCATCATATAGGTTTTGTAAAGCGGAATCAGAAACACCAAAATAATCTCTTACAGTGTTAGTATAAACAAGTTTGTTTCCATAACCAAAATATCATTCATAATGACCAAAACTATTAGTAATTGTAAATAAAGAATTATCGTAAACTAATTGAATAAGATCATTAATTAATGTATTAACTTTATTATTAATAAACTGAGTTGATTGGCCTTTGTAATCACTCTTATTATATCTACTACCATTAGATTGAATTCTCATCACATTGAATTTTGATCCTGATATTCCCGCATTTGCATAACCTAATTCTTTTAACTTATCAACATCTGTGGTATTTAATGGATTTATATTGTAAATAGGTTTACTAGAATTTGAGAAATCTTGAATTTGATAATAAGCTATTCCGTTAGAATAATTTTCCTCATCTAAAATCATAGCTTTAGTAGCTTCAGATTCTGTGTCATATACTTTTCCATTATTATCCAAATATTTTATAACTGGATTTTGAACATGACTTCTTTTAGCTTCATTAATATCAAATGTATAATTACCATCAACTTTTAAGTAAGCTGGAACAACTTTCCCACTTGCATCATCAAGATTAATTAATTTTGATACATCTATTGATTTCAGATCACCATAACTAGTTGCTTTTTCCAAATTTCCCAAATATGTTCCTTGAGTTACAGTACTTAGTATTTCCTCAACTTGTTTATCGATACTAGAATCACTAGCGGCAGTTAATGAAAGATTAAAATTATTTAATCTAAGATCAGAATCAATTTTTTCTTTACCTTTTAAAAAATTTTGTAAACTACCAACACCCATACTTGTCATAAGGCCTGCAGAGAACAAAGTAGCAAATCCCGTAGATATCATTTTTTTCATAAACATACTCCCTTTCAAATCGATATGTAAATAAAAAGCTAAATCAAAAATATTTTATTTTTACTATTACAATATTTTTTCTATTTTTAACAAGAAATTCATCAAATCTTAAAAATGTAATATACTATATATCCAAAACTAAATGTTTAACTTTCTATAAAATAAAAGGATATATAAAAACATAGATATCAAATACTTAGAATAACATTTCGTCATTTGATAACTAACTAAATAAAATATTAAAATTTTGTTTACCTTTCATAAAATTTACCATCTCCACTTATAAATATTGTAATACAAATTTAAAAAATTTTTAAAAAATTAAAAAATTTTTAAAATTTTGCTCGATTGACAAGTGATGTGTGCACTCTTTTTTGAGTGTTGCACTCCACATGTCAATCAAGCATTTCTGGAATTATTTTATTTCTAATTCTAGAAATTGTGTTTTTGACTAAATCACAATAAAACATTTGATATATTGTTTCCTGAATGTCTATTGTAGACATTCGTTTTGAATAAAAGAAAAGTATTTGATCTTCAATTCTAGAGATATTTCTTTCATGCTTTTTAACAATCTTTGGTTCAAATGTTGATAGTTGTTCTCTTGGAACTTGAATATCAATTTTTCCATTATCAGTTGATATTGTTTTCTTATTTTTTCTTTTTCTATAATTGTTAGAAATATCTCTAGAATTTTGATGGTGTTTTTGATAACCCATATGTTCATCAAACTCAGCATCTAAAGTAGATTCGATAAAATGGTTCAAATCTAACATAGGTTCAACGCCACTATTTTTTAATAATTCTTGTATATTTAATTTGTCTTTGTTTTCTGGTTTTTTTGACATAACTTACTGCTAAAATTTATTTTAAACTTTTTTCTAAGAATGAGTTTCTCCAAAAATTGAGATAGTACCTATGTGAATACTGCTTTATTTATATTTTTTTATATATGTAAAATAAAAGCAAAATATTTATTTTTCAAAAATAAATAAACATTTAAAATGACATATTGATTTATATTTTTATTTTTTAAAAAATTATAAATTAATATATAATACTTTTGCAGTATATTTTACTGCATTAGCATTATGATTGAAAAGTATTATCAAATCTTGGTGACAAAGATTAAAGATAATTGACATGATTAACAGCTAATTATTATAGAATTGGAGTGTATTTATGAAAATTGATCTTCATTTACATACTCCAGCATCAACAAGTAATGGTGACACTATTAAATGAAGTTCTTTATATGATACTTTAAAAAAACTTAAAGCAAATAATATACAAGTCGCTTCATTTACAGACCATAATGTTTTTGATTATCAGTTATACAAGCAAGCTTATCAATTAGCATCTACAGGAAAAATAAAATTATTACCTGGCATTGAGGTTAATGTAGTTAGAAAAAATGGCATTATAGGTCATATGCTAATCATTTTTAATGATAACTTAACAGATGATGAATTATTAACATTGCAAAAAGAAGCAGATAACATATTAAAAAATGGTGTAAGTTTATCAAACATTAATAATTTATTTGGGAATTTTGAAACAATAAGAATAATTCACATTGGCAAAAGTGACTTTTTTTCTTATGAAGATCTAAATGAATTAAATTATGATGCTTTTGAGATCACAAATGAATCTCATCCAAATTATAAACAAGTTATCAAAAATGGATATAAATCATCAGTGGTTGCTTTTTCTGATACTCATATATGAGATAAGTACCCTCAACAAGGGGAACTTGTTACTATTATTGAAAATGTTGGAGACAATAGTTTTTATTCTTTAAAAAAAGCTTTTAAACAAAATAAAAATTTCTATAGAAAAAGATATTTATAGGAGGAAAAATGATAAAAACTGTTTATTTAAAAAAAACTGATTCACTTGACGAAAGTGAAGGTTTAATAAAAATTAATTTTGATAGACATATCAATGTTATTGTTGGTCCAAAAGGTGGGGGTAAATCAACTTTATTTGATTTACTTGCATCTATTAAAAATGGTTATCTCCCAACCAATGTTATTGAAGCTTTAAAAAATCATGATCTAGAATTTGTTAAGGCAGAAGAATATAATGGAGAAACAATATTATCATCAACCTTATCTAAAAAAAATGAAAAAGATAAGTTTGATGATTTTTATAAAAGGAATGATGTAATTTTTCAAGATGACCCAATTAAAAAAGATTTAAATAAGTCAGATGATATAGAAAAAGAGAAATTTAATTATGCTAAAGAAATAGTTCAAAAACAATTTGATAAAGTAAGTGGAATAATTAATAGAATTCAAACCTTCTATAATATGATTTATAGTTTGATTAATGGTACACATAATTCAATTAATTGAGCCAATACATTTAATTTTAAAAAATCAAAAGATGATTTAAACATTATAAGTCATTTAAATTTTTCAATTGCAAAATTTAAAAGTTTAAAAGAAATTGAAACTAAAAATATTAATAAAGTGATTGAGAATTCAAAAGAACAAATTGGTCTAATGAAATCTTTTAAAGAAAACATTGATTTAGTTTCAATCTATAATGATGAAAAATTTAATAAAAATTACCAAATGATATTAGATAAAATTATTGAAGATCACAATTTATTAACCCAATTATTGCACAATAGAAATAAATTAACAAAAAAAATATCAAACGTTTTTGAGGCCTTTAACAATGCTTACACAAAACAAATTAACAAGATTAAAGAACAAGATTATGATAATCAAGGTTTAAAAACTTTTGAAAAAGCTTCTAAAGATTATTTTGCTAACTTTGCAAAACAAATAATAAAATTAAAAAAAATATTTTATGATCTAACTAATACAACTTTAGAAATAAAATTTGATAAAGAAGAGTTTGAACATACTTTCTTAACTTATAAAATGCCTCAAAATGGAGTTAAGTTTGATGATGATTTTATTTATGAATTATTAAAAATAGTATTAAATACTCCTAGAAGCGAAAAAGACCTATATAGATGAATTCACGAAAATCAAAAAGAAACAAAAAATAAAAAAGATTTTGATCAAAATAAAATAATTAATAAAATATCAAAACAACTTGTTGATTTTGTTCAAGTATATGCTGATGGATATGATTACAAAACATTATCTTTGGGGCAAAGATCTATTTATGGAATTAAATACAAATTAAAAAGATCTTATAACCAAGATCTATTTTTAGATCAACCAGAAGATAACTTGGATAATAATACAATAGCAACAACCATTCTTGATTTGATAAAGGAAAGAAAAGAACAACAAGTATTTATTGTTACACATAATGCAAATATAGGAATATTATCTAATCCTGAAAAGGTAATAGTAGCAGATCTTAACAATAAGCTAAATCCATATCAAGAAGGAGCGATTTCAATAGATAAACAAAATAACGATACAACAACCACATTTTATCTTGAAGGTGGATTCAAATACTTAGAAGCAAGATATATTAAAGCAAAAGGAGATAATTAATTATGCTAATTAAAATTATAGATAGTTCTTGATATAACAACGAAACAAATCAAACAGAATTTAATATTTATGTAGAATGCGGAAAGTATAAAATTGAAGTATCAAAGAATTCTGAAAAATGAAATAATGATGGAATAAATGATTTTCTGACTTCTATAGCTGCAGCTATTCCAGATGGAGAAAAATTTGAAATTGAAAAGAAAACAAGTGATGATATTAAAATAGAATCTACTAATATATTTAATTATGTATGCGAACTATTTCAATCATTTGTAGATGAATATAATAAAAATATATCATTATAATTTTCACACTCGTTTAACATGTGAAGTGCAACACTCAAAAAAAGTGTGCACTTCATTTGTTTTGTTTGTAAGTGTTCCCAATAAAAAGATAATAAATATTAGGAGTACCTATGAACACTTATAAACATTTAACACAAGAAGAAAGACACCTAATTTATTTACTTTGAAATAAAGAAAAATATTTAATGAATAAAATAGCAAAAATATTAAATAAAAATAGATCAGCAACATTTGGGGAGTTGAATAGAAATACATGCTCAACTGGAATTTAATATTCATTATTTGCTCATAAAAAATACATTAGAAGAAAATTTAATTGTCATTTATTTTCTATGTTTAAATATAAAAACTTTACAGTTCTTTTTATTCAAAAATTTATCCCAAAATCTCATGGTGTTGAAGCTACAATTTTTTGAATAAAGAAAAACTTATCCATTAGTTAAAGTTCTAAGTACCAGACAAGTTTTTAGATGAATAAATAGCAAGATTTGAAAGATACAAAGAAGGGATTGTTTAAGAAGAAAGTATGTTAAGGGGAAAAAGAGAAAAAATAGTAATATTTTCTAAAATTGATTGAAAATACTGTATTCCATATAGTTTAAGACCAGAAAAGATAAATAACAGAAAAGAGTTTGGACATTGAGAAGCTCATTTAATAGTTAGTATAAGACAAAGTGGATATTATCACTTATTAACGTTAGTTGAAAGAAAAACAAGGTTGGTGATTATTAGAAAAATAAAAGGTAAAAACGCTATATCAATGATGGCTAAAATGTACACCATTATTAGGGATGAAAAATTACCAATCAAAAGCATAAACTATTGATAATGGATTAGAGTTTCAAATGATGGGTATAACAGCAAAACAATTCAACTTTAAAGTTTATTATTGTCAACCTTATTCTTCATTCCAAAAAGGCACTAACGAAAACATAAATGGGTTAGTTATAAGATAATACAAAAAAAGAAACTGACTTCATTTTAGTAAGTGAAGATAAAATTAAAACTCTTGAATGAAAAGCAAATAATATTCCAAGAAAAATGTTTGGTTATAAAACAACTTATCAAATGTACCAAGAAAATATTTAAAACAAAAACCCTCAACTTATATTTCACAGTCGAGAGTTTTATGTAACATAGAAGTGTTGCACTTTGCAGGTAATGTAGAATAGTTTGTGGAAAGTATCTTTCTCCTTACAGGGCTAGATACTTTTTTCTAGCTCTTAATTTGTACCATAAAATTATGGTAAATCAAA
>CASDXH010000033.1 GCA_949285105.1 uncultured Mycoplasma sp.
ATACTTATTATCTTTTTATTGGTGAACACTTACAAATAAAACAAATGAAGTGCACACTCTTTTTTTCTGAGTGTTGCACTTCACATGTCAATCGAGCAAAATATTGCTTAGAAAGGTATTATTAAAACCTTATAATGCAATATTTTATTTTGCAAAGATTAATCATCAGGATTTAATTCTCTATTAATCTTATCCAATTTAATTTCTATCTCTTTAGATATATTTCTAATTTGTTCGCTTATATCATCTTTAGCTGATAGGGCAATTTCTTTAAACTTTAAACTTTCAATCCCATGAAGTAAATCTTTTATTAAAGTTAATCCCCTAATATTTTCTTTATGAACTAATTGCTCTTCTAATGAATTTGTATTTTCATCATCATTTTTATTTAACACAAATTCATTAACTGAATATTTCAATTTAGTTTCTTCATAGTGATTAATCAATTCAATTAGTTGATCTTTTATAACAGGATTTTCCTCATAAAGGTTAATTAACTTAACTAAGACTTTATATGTCACCTTTATATCATTTTCCATACATAGTCTTAAATAATAAAATAATGACTTAAAAAACCACATGTCTTTCTTATCAACAAAATAGATATCACCAATAGTGTCAAAGTATATTTTACATAAATAGTTGTTATCACATATGATTTGAATTAGATCCAATTCTTTTTTAATTAATCTATTTAAATAAAAGTTTGGGTCTAATGGTTTTGACTGAGTAATTTTTGGAAAACTGTAGATATCTACATTATCAAAGGGATTAAAGAAATTATTTCTATTAACTTGTCTTTTAGGATATTGGCCACTTTGATTTGAATAAACATTATTGCTATCTACTTTCTTTTTGGTAATTAGTGATTTTAAATTATCAACACTTATACCAGAAGCTTTTGAAAGTTTTTGCAAATCAGAATCTATAAATAATTCATTAAAACCAATCTCATTAATATTTGTAACTATTTCATTAGCATAAACTTTTTTGTCTTTATCTGAAAGATTACCATCAAATTTCTTTTCAATTTGATATTCAACAATACTAATATTATTTTTAACTATCTCTTTTGTTTTTTCTTTTCCATTTGATTTTAAGTACTCATCAATATCTTTGAACCTTTTATCATATGGCTTAACCACAAAGATATTAATATTTCAGTCTTTAATTTTTTTAACAAATTCCATTGTGGCACTATAGCCAGCATTGTCATTATCAAAGCAAAGAATAATGCTTTTAATGTTTGGATATTTTTTAATTAAGTTAACTTGATGATTTGTAAAAGCTGTACCCATTGAAGCTATAACATTATCAATATTAAGTTGCCTAAAAGCAAATACATCCATATAACCTTCAACAACAAATATTTCATCATATTGGCTTTTATCAAAATTATTAAAGTTAAATAGTAAGTTTTCTTTTTTGAAGACTTCAGTTGTTTTGGTATTTAAATATTTGATATTTCCGCTTTGATTTAATATTCTTCCACTAAAGCCAACTATATTATTATGTTCATCTTTTATAGGAATAATTATTCTATCCCAAAAGAAATCAGAGTAAGAACCATCGTCTTTTAAAAAAGCTAAACTATTTTCTACCAGTTGGTTAGGTGTTCAAATATAGTTCTCATCTCTATTTGAACCAAACATATTATTTTCATTAGTTAACCTGCTAAATAAATATTTACCATTATCCTCATTTGGAGCATAACCTATTTCATATTCTTTAATTAAATCCAAGTTTAAGTTTCTATCTAATAAATAATTTAGTTGTTTTTCATATTTATCTGCAAGAAGAGTTTTGTGATAGATAAAAGAAGCTTGAGAGTTAAGTTTATAAACTTTTTCTCATTTTTCATTTACATCACTATAGTTTTTAAAATAGCTATTAAGATTAATATCGTTTAGATTAAATGTTGTAGCAATTTCTTTAATTGCATTAAAGTCACTGATTTTTTTGTATTTAGCTACAAAATTAATAGCATTACCTTTAGCATTACAAACAAAGCACTTAAATATCTTTTTAGATTCATTAACTGATAAAGAGGGATTACTATCACCATGAAAAGGACATAACCCTCAGTAGTTATTCCCCTTCTTTTGTAAATTGATGTAATTTTTAATTACATCAACGATATTGCACTTTTCAATAATGTATCTATAAATAGAAAAGCTATCATTCATATTAATCTCCATTATAAATAATTTTAATGTTTATAAGCTTTATAAGCAAAATAAAAATTACACGTTTTGTGTAATTTAGAATAATTCTTTTAGGTTGTTTAAATCGATATCAGCAATCTTAATTCTAACTTGTTTCATTGAGTCACGTTCTCTAATAGTTACTGATTTATCATTCAAGCTATCAAAGTCAAATGTTATACAATATGGTGTACCAATAGCATCTTGTCTTCTATATCTTTTACCAATAGAACCCGAAGAATCAAAAGTAGCAGACACATTTTTACTTAATAAATCAAGATATAGTTTGTTACCATCATCTGTCAATTTATTATTAAGAGGTAATACTGCAATTTTATATGGTGCAATTTTTTCATCTAATCTTAATATTACTCTAGTTTCATTATCTACAACTTCTTCGTCATATGCATCAATAAGAATTGCATATAATAAACGTTCTACACCAACAGATGGTTCAATAACTGAAGCTATTATTTTTTTTGAGTTATCGTTTGGATCAAGATAAGTTAAATCTTTTTTGCTAAATTCCTGATGGTGAGTTAGATCATATGTACCACGATTTGCCAAACCTCATAATTCAGATTTACCATGAGGAAAATTATAAAAGAAATCAATGGTCTTTTTTGAATAGTGAGATAATTCTTCTTTAGGATAATTTACGATTGATATGTTCTCTTTTTTTATTTTTAATTGCTCTAGTAAAAAACTTTTAATTTTTTTCTCAAACATATTAAATGATTTATCTTCATCTTCTTGTTTGCAAAAGAATTCAATTTCCATTTGTTCAAATTCTCTTGTTCTAAAAATGAAGTTACCTGGAGTAATTTCATTTCTAAAAGCTTTACCAATTTGCCCCACACCAAAAGGTAATTTAGAACGTTGTGTTCTTGCTATGTTTTTAAAATTGATAAAAATACCTTGTGCAGTTTCTGGTCTTAGAAAAGCTTTGTCTTTTGCATCTTCAACAACCCCAATAAACGTTTCAAACATTAAATTAAATTTTCTTATTTTAGTTCAATCTTGTTTTTTACAGTTAGGACATTTAATATTATGTTTATTTATTATTTGAACTAAAATGTCATCAGCTGTTTGTTCATTAATTTTTTCATCACAATTTTCTTCAATTAATTTATCTGCTCTATATCTTGATTTACAGTTTTTACAATCAATAAGCGGATCACTAAAATTATCAATATGACCACTAGCCTTTCAAACTAGTGGATTCAAAATAACATTTGTATCAATCAAATGCATATTTGGAATAGAAGTAATAAAAAAATTAATTCATAAATTCTTTAAGTTGTTTTTTAATAAACTACCTAAAGGACCCATATCTCAAGCGTTAGAAAGACCACCATATATTTCAGAGTTTTGGTAAACAAAACCATATGTCTTTAAATGGTTAATAATTTGTTCTTGATTAACTTTACTCATAATTATCCTTCATTAAACATTAATTATTATAAACTCAATTATTCTTATAGTATTTTTATTTAATTAAATTAAAAAGATTTGGGCCACCATTATTTCTATAAAAATAAATTAACAATTTAATTGCTGATATTTTTATTTGCTCACTATATTTTCGGGCTTCAGAAAAATTTTTGTTATCAATAAGAAATATAATTTTTAAAACATTGATATTAATTTTTAGATGATTTTCATCACAATTAGAACAAACAAATCCAAAATTTGTTTCACTAAAATTAATAATCTTTTTACTGCCACAAGAAGAACAACAATCTAATACTAATCTAATTCCCGATAATCTAATAAGATTTATTATTATATACAAAACTAATAAGTTTTGGTCTTTTATGTTTTTAATATATTCAAGCATTTGCTTATAGAAGATATAGAATTTAGTACCACTTAGTTGTGACTTATATGAAGCAGCATTTAAAAACAAAAGTGCTGAATTAAAATTAATATCACTATTATTTGGTTCTAAAAGTTTTACTCTTTTAAGTTTTCCAACTTTTTTAATATCTCTAGATAAGAAAAATTCAAATTCTAAAAAGCTACCATAAAATAAATTTCTTCCATTTTTCGAATTTATTTTTTTAACACCTCTAGCAATACAGTTAAACACATTACCATATTCATTAATAAAAGTTATTATCTCATCAAACAATTCAAAATCTTCTCTATTAATTAAATATCCCTTAGTAATAGTTTCAGACATTATTTTTTATATCCTAAATCTTTTATAATTTCATTATTATCTCTTCAGTTCTTTTTAACTTTTACAAAAGATTGTAAGAAAAGTTTACAATCATATATTTCGCTAAGTTTAGCTCTGATTAGGATGCCAAGTTTTTTAATAGTATTACCACCTTTACCAATAATAATTGGTTTTTGAGATTCTTTTTCCACCACAATAGAATAATTAATACTTAAAAGATTTTTGGATTGATCATAATCCATTTTGTCTACAACGACAGCAACACTATATGGTATTTCTTGTCTAAAGTTATTAATAATAACTTGCCTAATTATTTCACTAACAAAAAATTCTTCTTTTTGTTCTACTGATTGTTGATCATAAAAAGTGTTAGTATCAACTTCTTCCAAATTAGATTTTAATAAACTCATCAGTTTATCAATATTTGTTTTTTCTTTGCTACTAAGCAAAACTACATCATCAAAATCCATTTGTTGTTTAACTATTTCAATCTTTAATCCTATTTCTTGTTGGGGTATTAAATCTATTTTATTAACTGCAAGAATAATCTTTTTAATTTTAAACTTTTTAATTTCATCTAAAATCTTTTGATCTTCATCATCAAACTTTCTTGAGATATCAAACATGAAAACTATCACATCAGTATTTTTAAGTGATTTTTTAACTTGTGAATTTAAAAATAAATCTAATTTGTTTTTAGGATTGTGATAACCCGGTGTATCAGAAAATAAAATTTCAGAGTCATCATCTTTATACACTATTTGAATTTTATTTCTAGTAGTTTGCGGTTTACTCGATGAAATCACCACTTCTTTATTAAAGATGGTATTAATTAAAGTAGATTTTCCAACATTTGGTTTTCCAACAATTGATACAACTCCAACTTTCATTATGCTGTAGCTCCTGAAGATATTTGGTTAAATATAACAATAAATTTAGGAATAAAAATTAATAAACCAACTATTACAGACATTAACGAAAAGACTAAAGAAGCAGCAGCTGAGATATCTTTAATCTTTCTTGCGTTGAAGTTATACTTAAACGAGATCATGTCAACAATATTTTCAATTGCAGTGTTTATTAATTCAACACCAATAACTAAAAATATAACAATAACTAAAATGATTCAGTCTATCGTTTTCATTTGTTTATTGATGATACCTGCAATTGATAAAACAATAATACTAACAATAAAATGAATAACTAAAGACTTCTCTTCTTTAATAGCATAAACAAGTCCTCTAAATGCATATATGAATTTCTTCAATATAGCAACAAACTGATTATTATTTTTACTTGACACTTTTATTTCCTAAATTTAATTTATCTAATACATTATATTGCTTATTAATCATAATTTTTTCATCATTTTCATTTTGGTGATCATAACCTAATAAATGGTATATCCCATGACAAATTAAAAAAAGTGTTTCTCTATATAATGAATGATTATATAGTTTTGCCTGTTCAACTGTTTTTTCATAGTTTAAATAGATTTCGCCAACTAGACTAGTTTTCAATTCACTATTATCCCAAAATGAAAAAGTTATCACATCTGTTGCATAATCTTTATTTCTATATGCATTATTCATCTCTTTAGATTCAGCATTATTTTGAATAGAGATTTCAAAAATTAATTTACCTTTAAGTTTTTCACTTTTAAAAATTATTTTAGATGCTTTTTTAATTTTAAAAAGCATCTTCTTGTCTAAGAAATTATAATTATCATTTATTTGTATTTTGAACATATATCAAAATTATAATATTAAACGTTTAAAAAATATTTTTTAAAACATAAAAAATTAAGCTTACATTCTTGTCATATAATTTAATGTTATATTCAGCATCTTTTATTCCAATATATTTATTGATATACAAGATTGTAAAGTTGTCTTGATATACAACATTATCAACATAACAATTAATTTCATGATCAAGATAATTTAATGTTAGCTTATCTCCAGCATTATACAAATGCTGGTTTCCGTTTAGCTGGATATATTGATTATCATTAATCACTATTATAGAAGCGCTTTTATAATCATTAATTTGGTAAAAGAAACCAAACATAATAATAAACAAGAAAAGAAAGAAAATAACTAAACCAATTATGTTAATTTTATATTTCATTATTAAGCTCCATATGATGTTTAAAATGTTTTTTAATACCTTTTGTATGGGATGCACATATAACAAAATTATTTTTAACAATATATGGATGAATCATTTTAAAGATGTAATCAATTCATCTTTGATTTAAATTACTAAAAGATTCATCAAGTAATATAACTTTATCCTTTGACGTTAATAAAGATAAATAGTTCATCATTTGTATTTCTCCCTGGCTAAATGATTTTTGGTTTAAATTTAATTTACTTTCTTTTAAAAAATCAATAATAATACTTTTAACTTCTTGAGAATGATTAATTATTTTTTCAATATTAAAATCTAAAGTAGCAGTTGATGGTAAATAAATTATGCTTTCATCATAACCAACTTGGTTTATATTTTTTAGATTAATTCCGTTTACAAGATAAGAAAAATTAGTTCCATCTGGAACGATGAATAAAGAAAGTATTTTTAATAATGTAGACTTACCAACCCCATTTTTACCAGTTATCAAAGTATTGTTATTAAAAGAAAAATTAATATTGTCAAAGATCTTTTTATCTTTATAAAAATAAGTTAAATTTTTAAGTTCAATTTTATTAATTGCTTTTATACACAAATTTTTATCAGTAAAATTCTTATTATTTAAAACAAGAAAATCATTAATCAATATGTTGCTTTTTTTATAATTTGGATAGCTTGCAAAATATTTAAATATGTCTCCAAAAGAAGTTGTGATTAAAGATAATAGTGTAAAACTATAAATCATTTCAGAAATAGTCAAAGATTGATCTATTTTCTTATTAATAAAGTAACACGAAACCATTATTAAACAACAATATATAAATTTGCTAAATGAGTTATCTAATAATGTTAAAAAAGAGTCTTTTACATTTACAGCATTATAGTCTTGATAATACCTCCAAGCGTTTTGATGGCAATTTTCTTCTAATAACTTTTGCTTATCATTATTTTTTTCTGTAACCAAAAAATCATAATATTTTAAGTATTGAATCTCAACATTATTTTTTGCAAAATTTAGTTTTTCAAAATTATCTTTAGCTAACTTGTTTTTAAAATAACTAATTGACAATACAATTAACAAATACAAGAATGAGCCAATTAAATAAATATAAGAATTTGCAACAATTAATATAAAAACAATCACACAATAAATTACATCTGAAATTAAATTTAAATCATTTAAATATTTTTTTATAATGATTGTTCCAATTGCTTGTGGATATTGCATTAAAATCTTTTTATCAACATTATCAAAAAATACTTTCTCTTTAGAATTTAAAACATTAGTATGTATGAGTATATTTTCTTTCATTATTTTTTGACACACAGACATTTTAATAAGTGTTGCAAAATAATCACTCATATATTGAAACAAGAAAAGAAGAATAAAAAATAAACCTATGAAAAATAAATTCTGATTTAATGATAGAGGAATAATCTTATCAATTGCAATTTTAATAAATCCACTACCAACTAATCCAATTGACATAAATAATAAATCAAACAAAATCATAAAAAAACTATAAATTAATTTCTGTGGCAAATACAATTTTTGATAAGAACTTTTATTAACCTGAAAGTCAATTTCTTTATATACTCTTCTTCTACTAAACTCAATAATACAGCCACAGTATAAATGTTCAAATTCTTGATAAGAATATTGTTTAGTTTCTCCAGAGCTATCATAAATAGTTATTAAGTTATTTCTTTTTTTAATAATAACAAAATGATTATAACCATGTGATTTTATATAAGTTGCAAAATAATCATCATTGTTGTATTTTATAAATTCATTAAAATCAGCTTTATATGACTCAACATCAAGATTTATTTTATCTGCAATGATTTCAATATCATAAATTGATAACCCTTTCTTTCTAATTGGAATTAGTTTATGTAGATCATGTTTATTAATTTTTTCTTTATAGAAGTAATTGTGCATTGATACCAAAACACACAATCCACATTCATATTTATTTGTTTGTAATTCTATCTTCATACCAATAAGTAAATAACCTTTGAGCTAAAGAAACTTACAAATAAAATAAAAAAATCCTCTATAAACATGGACGTGAAATTTGGACAATAATTCAAATTTCATGTTTTTTTATTTATAAATTTAATCTATACTGGTTTGGAGTCATTCAATTTAATTTCTCTTGAATTCTTCCATTGTTATAATAATCAATAAACTCAGAAATATAATTTT
>CASDXH010000034.1 GCA_949285105.1 uncultured Mycoplasma sp.
TCTAGTCATTGTTCTACTGTTAATTGTTTAGACATAAAAAGACAATAATTCCTTTCCTGAGAATTGAATTATTGTCCAATTTTAATGTCCATGTTTAATACCAAGAAAAATATTTGGTTATAAAACAGCTTATCAAATGTACCAAGAAAATATTTAAAACAAAACACCCTCAACTTATATTTTAAAGTCGAGAGTTTAATATAACATTAAAGTGTTGCACTTCACATGTCAGTTAGGGACTCCACTAATAATTAGTGGAGTATTTTTTATAGTTTTTTTAAAGAGGTTTGAATATGATAAATAAAAATACCACTTGTTAAGTAACAAGTGGTAATAAATTATTATTAACTATTTAACTATAATAGTTCCAGACTTTCCTTCAATAGCAAGTTCAGCATTTTTTAAGTCAGCAATAATAGCTTTTTTATTTTCTCCAGAATTTACAAATTTAACACATGCTTCTATTTTTGGCAACATACTTCCTTTAGCAAATTGTCCTTCTTGGATGTATGTATCAAGTTCGTTAATACTTACAGTTTCAAGTTTCTTTTGATTTGGTTTATTTCAGTTAACATATACATTATCAACTGCTGTAAGAATAACAAATAAATCAGCATCTATTTTTTCTGCAATCTTTGCACATGTAAAGTCTTTATCAATTACTCCGTCAACACCATATACAGTGTCTCCATTTTTAACTGTTGGGATTCCTCCACCTCCACCAGCTATAACAACTACACCAGCATTAACTAATGCTTTAATAGTGTTAACACCTAAGATGTCTTTTGGTTTTGGACTTGGAACAACGACTCTAAATCCACGACCAGCATCATCTATAATAGTTGAGTTTGGATTGAATCTTTCAGCTTCTTCTCTAGTGCTGTAGAATGGTCCAACTGGTTTTGTAGGATTGTTAAATGCTTCATCATTTTTATCTACGTATGTTAATGTCTCAACATAAACAACTTCTTTAGCTAAGTTAAGTTTGTTTAGTTCTGTTTTGATAGCAGCTAACATATGATATCCTATATAACCTTGACTCATACCCCCAGCTTCAGCAAAAGGAACAGAAGGAGTTTTTTCATTTGATTTTTTAGCATCTGCAAAAGCATTATAGATCATACCAACTTGTGGGCCATTTCCATGTCCAATTAAAACTGTGTGTCCCATGGCAACAAGTGAGGCAACTTTTTGAGCTGGTATTTTTAATAATTCTTTTTGTTCTTCTGGATTATTTCCTAAAGCATTTCCGCCTAAAGCAATAACTATTTTCATATTATTTTAACAACTCTTGAATTATTGCAGCAATTGAAGTTCAACGATTACCAGCTTCTTGGAATGAAAGGTTTCATTTTTCATTTTGGAAAACTTCATCAGTAACTTCTATAGCCCCACCTGCTACTGCTGGATATTTACTTCCGTATAATTCAGCAACTTTTTTACCATAATCTGTGTTGATGTCATGAAATGCAGGTAAACAGTGCATGAATTTAACATTTGGAGCAGCCATTTCCATCATAGCTTTATCAACTTGGAATGAGTGCATCTCAGCTAAACGTTTTTCTCATAAGTCAAATGATTCACCTAATGATACTCAAACGTCAGTTGCAATTACATTAGCACCTCTAGCAGCAACTGCTTTATCTTCAGTGAAAGTAATTGATCCACCATTTTTAGCTCATAATTCTTTACAGAACTTTAAGATTTTTGGATTTAATTGTAATTCATAGTTTCTAGGTCCATACATTACTAGATCCATACCTGTGAAAGCACAAGCAAACATTCATGAGTGACCCATGTTGTTTTTGTAGTCACCTGCAAAAACAACTTTTAACCCTTTAAATGAACCAAATGCTTCTTTAATAGTTTGTAAGTCAGCAATTGTTTGAGTTGGGTGTTCTTGGTCTGATAAACCATTAATTAAAGGAATTTTAGAATTCTTTGCATAGTCATCAATTTTGTCTTGTCCAAAAGTTCTAAATAATGCAATATCATACATTTCTGTAAATACTTTTGCAGTATCTGCAACTGATTCTTTAGAACCCATGTTTGAACCTGTAGGTCCGTTATAGAAATATTGCATACCTAAGTAGTTTGCAGCTTTGAAAGTTGCATTAGCTGTTCTTGTTGAATTTTTTTCAAAAATACCAACAACAGTTTTACCTACTAGGTTTTGAGGTCTAATACCGTTTTTTTCATTTTCTTTAACTTTTATTGATTGATCAACTAAGTGTAAAATTTCTTCAGTTGTAAAATTCATTAATGTATCAAAGTGACGAGGCGTTTTAATATTTCAAGCCATATTTTTTTCTCCTAATAATTAATATATTAAACAAATTATTTTTTAAGTTCTTCTCTATATAATGGCATAGTCATACATCTAGCAGAACCCATACCAAGTGATAATTGATCACCATTTCAAGATAGAACTTTAATTCCAGCTTCTTTTAAAGCTTCGTTTGTTTTTTTGTTTCTGTCATACCCGATTACAACACCAGGAGCAACTGCTATAAAGTTTGTTGCATCAAAATGTGTTTCGATGTCTATTTCAAATTGCATAGCGTTTTTACCAGCAACTGGAATAGTGATAGCATTTTTGCCTATAACAGTAGATAAGAAGTGATCTAAAGAATCTCTAATTTCTTTTCATTTTAAATTATTATCTTTTAGATCAATTTCTCAAATTTTTAATACTCCCATCATGTTTGGTGAGTATAAGAATTTGTCTTCATCTAACATTGTTAATCATGTATCTAAGTGCATTAAATTACTCATCTTAGGAACATTGATTGCATATATTTTTTCAAAACCGACTTCTGAGTTATTTTGAATTGCTTTTGCTAAAGCTTTAATAGCTCCTTTTTGTGTTCTTTCAGAAACACCAACAACTAGTGTTTTACTATTGTAGATAAATACATCTCCACCTTCTAAACTGAATTTCTCATCTCTGTTGTAGTATTTTTGAGTTGATCTATATTCAGGGTGATTTGAGAATATAAAATCTGCAAATATTGTTTCTCTTCTTCTTGTTGGTCTAAACATACGGTGAAGAGTTATACCGTTTCCAACAGATGCAAATGGATCTCTTGTAAAGTACAAGTTTGGCATTGGATCCACAATTAGCTCAACATTGGATTTAACACCTATTTCAGATGCTAAAACTCCTGACATCATTTTTCTAATCATTTCTTTTGGATCTTTTTCCAAAGACTTTAACAGAGCATAAACCTTTTGTCTATTTTCATCTGTTAATTTAGGAAGAGATTCATCCAATCATTTTTGGATGAAGTTTTCTTTAGCTTGTGATTCAGCTAAATCATAAGTTTCAGCTGTTAAATCAACTAGTTGGATTACTTCAACACCTTGACTTTCAAGTAACTTGATAAATTCTTTGTGTTCTTCCCTCGCTCGGACTGGATCAAGAATTGCGCTAAACAATAATTCGTCTAATCTTTGCGGCGTAACATACTCAATTTCTTTTCCAGGAGTATGAACTAGGACTCTTTTTAAGTTTCCAATTTCGCTAAAAACATTAATTTTTTTTGGAATATTATTACCCATAATTTAAACCTCCATTTTTTCTTCCTACAATTTAATTGTAAATCTAATACAAATTTTTGATTAATATTAAGGGGCATAAAAACAAAAAAATCTAATTGTTTTCCAAATAACGGTGTACCAATCAGATTTTTATTAAATCTAAATTTTGACTATATTTATATTCGTCATAATTGATCTTATTAAATAAGTGTTCAAACCCACTTGAGTAGCTTAACTTAGATATTGGGTAAACCTTTATATATTTTGAACAAAGGTTATGAAGCCTAATTAATTCATGATATTTATCATCATTAATTATTATCTTTTTATTTCTTGTAGAGATGATATATTGTTTTAACACGCTCTCAAGTTTCTCCATATAATCATCATAATCAAAGAATCTACTATCATACTCATAATAGAAATCTCAGTTTCTTTTTAACGTATTATTTTGTATCTCAATTAATGAAAGGCTTGATAACATTCTTTCATTAATAAAGTCAGGATTCTTTTTTATTTTTTTAAAACTTACATTTAAAAAAACAGAACCATTGATATTTATTTTATTATCAATAGTTTTAGCTTCTTCATCGCTTTTATTTTGTTTTAAATTTGTTTCAGTTACATAACTTATTTTATATTTGAAGATAATGTCTCAGATATCTGACTTTGGCATATCTCTTCATTTTAAAAAAATGTTATATAAAATTCTTGCATCATATAAACCATCATGAAGCTTATTCTCTTCATATTCCACACCAAGTAGTTTAGCCAATCCCGTTAATGAGATGGGATTTTTAGAGTAGGAAATTTTTTTTCATTCCTCTTGTAAATCTATGAATGTAACATTAAGTTTCTTTTTAAGAAGTTTCTTAGATAAAAAATTTAAAAAGTCATAATCAAAAGTACCATAACTTACCAATATACAACCATCAACAATGTTATATATATCCCTTAAAGATCTAATATTATCTTGAGCATTTTTTATGTTTCCAAGATTGTGAGCTAACATCGTTTTTATTCTTTCTGTAAGCTTACACTTGGGGTTTGAAAATATATTATATTCTTCAATACTACTATTCTTTTTAAGTTTAATTGCTCCAAATTGAACAAGTCGCTTTGGCTTCATATTAGCTTCTATATCTACAAATATTAAGTCTTTATCATTAGGGTAATTAAACATTATAATTCCTCATTTTTCTAATAATTAACACTTTAATTCATAAGTTTGGATACTTTATATATATTAACTCCAAAATAAACAAATTTTTAACTATTATTATATAAGTGATTATAGATAATACATTCATATTATAATATATTAGATAAATTATACTTTTTATTTAATTTATGGATAAGTAAATACGAGGAATCAAAATGGCAGTAGTTATAAAAAGTTGTAAAAATATTAAACAGTTAAATAAGAAAATAATAAAAGATATTAAAAAGATTCTTAGTGATAAACCAAGCTCAAGAATAGGTTTTTATTGAGACGAGTCATTATCTGAGATTTTTAATGCTCTAGTTAAGACTAAAAAAATTCAATGATTTAGTTCCAGAATTGTTCCAATAGTTGAATACAAAGATGACCAAACGCTTATGTTTGAAGACATTTTAAAAAACCATTTCATTGATAAAATTGATATCTCTCAAGGAAATTATGCTTCATTAAAAGATAGAATTAATAAGTTAACTGATAATGATAATTTAAACGATTTATATAAATTCAATGATGGGTTGGATTTAATTATTTTTGGTATCGATAAAAGAGGTAATTTCTTATTCAATGATTTTGAATCTAAGATTGATTACATCAATTATGCTAACAATGGTAACCAATTGATTTCTCCTGGTATTAAATCTATAATGCTTGCTAAACAAATTATATGTATTGTTATTGATAGTGAAGCTGATAACATTGTTAGAATAATTAACGATAAAAAAATTGATAAAGATGACATTATTACTCTTTTAAATTTCCACAACAACATCACTCTATTTACAACTAGCAATATTATTAAGAAAAAAGAAATAAATAAAGAAGGATTAAGTGAAGAATATACTCCACTTTATGAAGAATTATTTAGTGATGTTTCTTCAAATGAAACTAAAGAAGAATCTAAACCAAGCAACAGTTTATTTGAAGATAAAGCATCTGAATCTATATTAGATAACGAAGATGATGAACCAGAAGATGAAGAAGAATTAGATTTATCTTCTAAAACAGAAGATAAATCTATAGAAACAGATTTATTAGAACATCTAGATGATCTAGTAAAAGATGAAGAACCAACTCAAGAAGAACTTAATGCTATAGAAGAAGAATTGAGTGATGAACCAGTAATTTTAGAAGATGATGTTGAAATTGTTAATGAATCAGAAGATAACTATGATTCATTGTCTTTAGATGATGTTGAAGTTATTGATACTGATGAAAATAATAACCAAGAAATTTCATTAGATAATACAGATTCTGAAAACTCAATTGAAGAAGAATTTGAAGATGACTTAAGTCACTTAAATGATTCATTAGATCAAGATGATGATTTTGGTGTTGATCATTTAGACAACATTGACACAGTAGAAATTCCACAAGAAATTAGAAGTAACGCATTAAATGATGAAGACCTTGAAATTCTAAGATTGAAAGAAGTACAAAGAATTTTAGAAGAAGAATTAAAGCATCTAGAACAAAGCACTCAAGAAGTTAAAAAGGTTGATCAAAATTTAAACAACTACATTGAAAAAACAACACCTGTCGAAACAAGACCAAAAAGCCAAGACGAAGTTGTTATTATTAAAGATAGTCCAAATGAATACAAAGACTATATTGTAGAAGAACCAATAAGACAAATTTGTCCTCAAAAGCATATTAAAGAAGAATTTGTTGTAGAAGAAAAAGAACCTGTAATTGATGAAATCATAATTACTGAAAAAGATATTAATTTAAAACAAGATAACGAAACTGTAACATTAATTAACGAAGAAGAAAAACCACTTGAAATCATTGATGAGTCAAAACCAAACAATATTTCAAAAATAGTTATCGAAGAAGAACCTTTAGTTGAAAAAGAAGAACAAGTTAAACAAACTATTAATAATGAAAAAGAAATAGAAAAACTTTATGATTTAACTTATCAACCAAGAACAATTAAAAGAGATTATGTAATTACTAATCCAAAAACTAAAGAACAAATTCAAAGAATTATTGATATAAAAGAAGATGCATTAAGAACTATTGAACAATTAATAGTTAAAAATAGATTAGATCAAAAAACTTTAACTAAAAAAGATTTACCTAATACTCAAAGTGAGTTCTATAAAGTTAAATACATTCCAGGAAATAGACCAACTCCGATGTTAATGGTTTACAATGAACCAAACGAACAAGTTTATAACGCTAATCTAAAAAGAATGATAGACACATACAAAATATTAATTAACACCAAATCATTTAATAGCTCTAATAAACACTACTGAAATGTTGGTTCTTATATTTCATTTAATGAACAAACAAATGAAGCTGATCTAATTGCTTTTGAACACTTTGATACATTCATCTTCTTGCTAAGAACAATTAATAAACCACTTTATTTCTTTGTTAAAAAAGAAGCTGCTGCTATATTAACTGTTTTAGCAAGCAAGTTTAATAATGAATTATTGGTGTTAAAAATGAGCTAATTTACTTAAATCCACGACCTAAACTAGGACATTAAAATGGGACACTCCAGAAAAAAGGAGTGTTTTTTAATGAGTAAACAATTAAGTAAAAATGAATGACTATATTATTTCGATTTGTATGAAAAAGATTATTACAAATTTGTGTGCGAATATACAAAAAGAAGAGGTAAATGGAACCACAACATA
>CASDXH010000035.1 GCA_949285105.1 uncultured Mycoplasma sp.
TGTTTGGTTATAAAACAGCTTATCAAATGTACCAAGAAAATATTTAAAATAAAAAAACTCTCAACTTATATTTTAAAGTCGAGAGTTTAATGTAACATTGAAGTGTTGCACTTCACATGTCAGTTAGGGAAATGAAGTGCAACACTCAAAAAGGGTGTGCACTTCATTTGTTTTGTTTGTAAGTGCTCACCAATAAAAAGATAATAAGTATTAGGGGCACCTATAAACACTTATAAACATTTAACAAAAGAAGAAAGAATCTTAATTTATTTGCTTTGAAATAAAGAAAAATATTCAATGAACAAAATATCAAAAATCTTAAATAAAAATAGATCAGTAATATCTAGGAGTTGAAGAAAAACACATCTTAAACCGGAATTTATTATTCATTGTAGATAAAATTCGCATTATAGGTTTATATGTATGTGTAAACCTGATCTAAAAACAATTAGAGAGTAAAATTTATTAACAAGTTATTATTTGTTTTTGTTAACTAAAAGGGCATAAAAAAATTATTGGATGAATTTAGATATTTTTTCTATAGCAATAGAAAGCATCATTAGCTGGTGTTTATAATTTTCATTATGAAGAGGGATCATAGATAAAAATAATAATGATTCAACTAAATAAATTTTATTTAAATCATTTTTATTAACTAGTTCTTCAAAATACTTTCTAAAACTATGTTGATTTTTACTTTCATTTAAAACATAAAAAATCTCATTGTGCTCATTAACATCTAAATAGAAAAGGTCATTAATGATACTGTCATATCCAGTTATAGAATGAGATATTTTTGATAGTTCATATATTTTATCTCCATGTATTCCAACCTTTCCAAAAGAACCTCTTGGATCAACTAAATACATTTTATTTTCATTAAATATTATGTTGTTAAAACATAAGTCACCATGGATTATGCAAAAGGGTTCTCTTGAATTTAACAAGTTATATTTGTTAAGTGTATCTAATAGTTTATCCATATAATTTTTTATTGAGTGATATTTTTTACCGTTTATAGTTATTTGGTTATCATAATAGAATTTAAAGTTTTTATCGTTTTTTATTTCATTCACTCTATCAACAGTTTTTAAATAATAAATGTTATACAAAAGTTTATCTCGTTCTTCTTTTGAGATCTCATATGCAAATGATTTTGTTTTATTTAGAAAAGCTTTTATGTGGTTAAAAAATAGATCTATTTCGTTTTTATTAAGTATCTGATTTAAATATATTTGATCAAAAGATTGTTTATTAATATATTCCATTGTTATATATGAAAAATCGCTATCATCATTCTTATTGCTTATTTTGTAGTCATAAATCTTTGGTATAAATATTTTTATTTCATCGGGTATGCTTATCATTCAATTTATTTCATTATTGAACTTTTCTGTATAAGATGATCTTTTTGTAATTACATTACCTTTGATTGTTAAAGAGTTAAAATGTCTTGATATAAGTTTATTGTTGATAACAAACTTTTTATATTCACCATTTTTTGGTGCATTCTTTATTACTTCATTGTTTTTAACATCATCACAAAAAAAATAATTAAAAAGTCTCAATACTCATGAATGTGTAACTATTAAAACTTTTTTGGCATTAATTTTTTCTAGTTCTTTTATGAAAGGAATTACTCTGTTGAAAAACATATCACATATTTTCTCAACATTTTTATTAAGGTCAGTGTTTAATTTAAAACTTGATAATTTTTCTTTATCATCACAGCTACATTCTTTTCCTTCTAAGTCACCAAAATCCCTTTCTATAATTCTGTTATCAATTATTAGTTTAGCCTTAGTTTTATTAGCAATAGGTTTTGATGTTACTAGACATCTTTTCAATGGAGAACTAAAAACATAATCAAAATCAATTTTTGATAATTCATTAATTACTTTATTATTTTGTTGTTCTCCGATACTTGATAGGTTTATATCAGATTTAGATCCACACCACTTATTGTTTATATTGCTTTCTGTTTTGCAATGCCTTAATACATAAATCTCCATAATTTAAAAATCCTTTATTTATATAATTTTTTTACACTCAATAAAACTGTCTCTTTGAAACTTTGAATTGTATGGAATGAAATTTATGTATCAAAGAATCAAATAAGATAATGTTCCCATTCAGAAAGTTCCAAAATATAAATCAAAAAATATAATCAGTCATTTCATGTTATTTCAACTTGTTAAGGTGAAAATAAGTGAATTAAAAATAACTAATATAATTCCTAATATTAAAAAAGAAAATCATCATTTTATAGTTTTACTTTTTGTCTTAAAAAATCTAGAACTTCCACTTCCACCAAACTGTGAATATTTACCTAGAAATAAAGATTTAAATCAATGAATTGTTATTTTTAGATTTGCAGCAAAAATTCATAAAATAAAAATTATAGGAAATAAAAAGTAGTCTGATGCTTTATAACCAATATTCCCAATTAATAGTGCGCTTAAAATTAAGGTAAAAACAGATAATCCTAACATAGTTCCAAGAGTTACTCAAAACAATGTATTATCAATAAATGCATAGTAATAATAATTTGAAATAATCCATATCAAAACACCAATAAGCCCTATTAATATAGATGTAATTAATGGTATGAATAAAATAGTTATGTAGTTTTTGTATCAACTTGTATATCTTTCGTTAAATTCTCTAACTAAGCTTATGTTTTTTAATTTTCATCATCTAATTATTCAATCTGTAATTCTAGAGAGTCTATTTAAGTGAGCTTGAACATTAACGTCTGGTTCATAGTAGCAAGGGCTATTTATAATCATTATTCCAAAATTATTTGTTTCTACCATTCTTGATTCCAGATATCAATCCTCTAAATTACCACTATCAAAATTCATATTATGATAACATTCTTTAAATGCTTCTTTAGAAATTAGACATGATTGTCCACATAATGGCGCTGTATTAAATAGATTAAAATTCTTAGAAAACAATGTTCAATAAAAAGCTGTAGTCTCAATAATTCTAATTGTGTTAGGATATATTCCTTTTGATCTATAATTGATGTTCAATGGAGTTATATAAGCAAGGTTTTTTATTCTATTAGAAATAAACATTTTAACTGCATATTCTACAAAATTTTCATGAAAAACTTCATCAGCGTCACCAATAAGAATATAGTCATATTCTCCTTTATAAAAGTTTAAAAACTGATTAAGATTATCAGCCTTATTAACTGATGGTCTTTCAAGTTGAAAAAGATTTATATTATTTTCATTGCAAAAATTTTTAATTTTGTTTCTTCACTCTTCACTACTAGAACCATCAGAAACTCAAAGTTCAAAATTCTTATAAGTTTGATTTTTATTTTGCAAAACTCTTGAATTAATTAAATCATTATGACACGTATAAATATATAAAACTTTAGGTAATATGTTAGGAAGTTGAGTAGTATTAATTATTTCCATACATTCTTTGGAATAAATTTTGATGCAATATTTTTTTAAAAACGAACCATATATTAATAATACAAATCGAATGATTCCAGATATTAAACCAAAAAATAATGTATTAGTTAATAACACAGTTCAATGATTATTTTTATCTATGTATAAATAATCAGGGATTATGTTTATAATTCCTAAGATATTAAGAATAGATAAAATTGAGAACACTAAAGATAAAATTACTAAAAAAATTTTTGAAACCAAGTTATAAATATTTTTTAAATATCTAGCTCTTGAATTAAACATCTTTATTCTCCAGCAAAAAATTTTGATCTATTCTCAGTATTTCTTCAGGAGTTCCCAAAGGTAAAAAATTATCTATTGGGATTTCTTTTATAACAACTAAACCATTATCTTTTATTATGTAACTGTAAATTGGCATAATATATAGTTCATTTCAATTATTAATTATTTCATCTTGATATCGATCTACTATTGAACAAAATTGTTTAAAGCTTTTGAAATAATATAAACCAATGCTTGCATTATCACTTATTTTATTTTTCTCAGCAACTTCTATGACCCTATTTGAACCAGTAATAGTTCTAGCAAAACTTCAATGGTTCCCGATTGCTTTTACAGTGTATATAATTCCATCATATTCTTGTCTAATATCAGATTGTTTAATAAACAATTCAGCATCAGTAACTGATGTATCAATATTAAAAACCAATATTGGTTCTTCAATATTTGATATGTAGTTTTTACACTTAATAACAGTATCAGCTTGTCCTTTAGTAGCTAAAGATAAATTTATAATTTGATAATTTTTTATTTTTTGATTCTTGCTATTTAAAGTATGCTCAATTATTTTTCTAACCTCTTGTTCACAACTCAAGTTTCTAAAAACAAAAATAAAGTCATTATCAAAAAAGTCACCAAGTGATTTAAGACTATATTCTAGTAATGTAATTTTTTTTACTTTAATTAAAAACTTAGGAACTTTAATTCCCTTATCTGCAAATCTTTTTCCAAATCCTGCTGCTGTGATAATTACTTTCATTTCCTTCTCCCAAACAATAACTTATGAGTCACAATATAAAATTATCATATCAAAAAAAAAAAAAAAGGCGGGGGTATTTTACAAAAAATAATAAAAATTAATAGTTAAAAAGTAATAAGAATTAATTGTTAAAATAAGATTTTTACAGACTCTAAATTATTGATTAGAAAATAAAAATGCAGGTAATTCCTCATTAATTAGTGTTAACTGCATGCTTGACTAACATGTGAAGTGCACACTATTTTCTCAGTATTGCATTTCACATGTCAATCAAGCAAAAAAGTACATACTTTGTTGTATGTACTTTTTTAATTCATCATTATTTTTTTATTAAAAAATTGCTATTAAACGTGTGAATAAGATAAAATTATATTTATATTTAAGATATTATTTTAAATTATTAATATTTTAAAAATCATAAGAAAAGGAAAATATGAAAATAAAATTGAAATTTATTTTTCCATTGTTGTCGTTTATAAGTGTATTTGGAATTGCTGGTACAACAGTTGGAATTGGCACTAAATTAATTCAAAATAATGACATGCTTCAAAATGGTAATAAAAACGAAAACAATAACGGAAATGAAGACAATAGCGAAAATCAAAATGGATCTGGAAATGGAAACGAAAGCAGTAACGGAAATGGATCTGGTAATGGAAATAATAACGACAACGAAAGCGAAGACAATAATGATAACTCTAATGTAAAATATGGCTATGCTATAAGTGGTGTTGATCCAATTACTCAAAGGGAATTTACAAATGAAGCAACATCAATAAATCAAGTTATTAATAATTCAAATGAATTTATTAAAAATGAGTTAACCAAAAACTTGCTTGATGAGGCACTTAATATATTTGTAAAAAATTATGCTAATAATGTTAAGAATATGAGGGATTCACAATTAGAATATTCAATTGAAGAATTTAATACAAAACTTAATAATGATAAAACATTAACTGGAAACATAAAAATAAAATTTACTTTTATAGGTAGTGTTACTAGCGCTGTTTCTAATCAAAATAGAGAAAGCGGAGATGTTGAAATACATAATTTTGTTTTTGAAAATTCAAAGATTGAATCATATGTTAATACAGTTACATCAAATTTTGTTTCCTTCAAAATAACAACTAAACATTTGCAAAAACAATTTATTTTCAAAAATCCAGATAATTATAAAAAAAACACAAATGTGGGTATTTTAAATGAGATTATTTATTTAGATTCATTTAATAAATTTACATTACAACTTAACAATTCTCCATTTACATTAAACTATAATAACTTTTTAGAAAATAACTACTTATACAATTTTTCTAATAAAGACGAAAAAGAAGCATTTAAGGAAATAATTTCAACAATTACAAGAGGTAAGGGGAAATTGAAAGTTTTTGGTAAAGATCCTTCTAGACCTACTTTAAATTTATCTTCTCCAGTATATTATGTAACCTTATCAAAACAATATAATTTATCAACATCATTTGCATCAAACATAACATGAACTTTAGCTTCTATGCATAACTTCTTTTCACCATTAAAACAATGTTACATAATAGATAACAATATTTATTTTGATACTGATGCATTAATTGGATCACTTAATAAAAATGACCCAAACAAAGTTATAGATCTTAACACAAATCAACCTTATGGAAATTTCATTGATATGATAACAAATGATATCTTTAGTTATGAGAGAAAAATAAAACAAACATTTATAGATACCTATCAAAAAGAAATAGGTAATGATTGAAATAAATACTTGAGTAATTTAACAGAAAGAGAAAAAGCAGAAAAAATATATTCATGATTTCTACCATTAGTATCATATGGAATGTTAAATGGAAAACCTTCTCAAATTGGAGGATTATTAAATAAAAAAGTTATATGCCAAGGTTATGCTAGTTTATTTACACATTTGGCAAATGTAGTTGGTTTATCTTCTCTAACAATAACAGGAATGGTTGGTAATGGAGCAGTTCCTGGACAAACAGAATCAACTGGATTGCATGCTTGAAATCTTGTAAAAATTAATGGTACTTGATTGTGGGCTGATCCAACATGAGATGATTCTTTTTTATCAACATCACCAAATTATAATAGAGATAATTTTTTGATTGAAACAAGTAGCTTTTTTAGTAAAACTAAACATATAAATGTAACTAATTGAAATGATGGAAAAGATTTGCCTATTTCAATTCCAAATTTAAACTAATTTAGAAAATTAAAAACCTACATTAATAGATAACTATATAAGTTATCTAGCTCGATTAACATCTGAAGTGCAACACTCAAAAAGAGTGTGCACTTGCTCGATTGACATGTGAAGTGCAACACTCAGAAAAGAGTGTGCACTTCATTTATTTTATTTGTAAGTGTTCACCAATAAAAAGATAATAAGTATTAGG
>CASDXH010000036.1 GCA_949285105.1 uncultured Mycoplasma sp.
CAAATCAAAATAATATAGTCATTCATTTTTACTTAATTGTTTACTCATTAAAAAACACTCCTTTTTTCTGGAGTGTCCCATTTTGATGTCCTAGTTTATTCATTTGGTATTTTTATAATTAATGCATTTTTAGTTTTATTTATAAACATAATATTATTTGTTATTTTATTGTCGTTAGATGTATCTTTGATATATTGCTTATATTTTTTTATAGCATCATTTGGATTGACTTTTATATTTCAATTTATTTATCAACCTCTTATAACAATGAAATCAAAATCAATTATTAAAAAAAGTTATAACCATTATTACTGATCAAAATATGATAGAGAAGTTGATTATAATGAGAACACTTCTAAAATAGAAAAATTTAATGGAAATAAAATATTTGCAAACTTTAAAAATAATTTTTTTACTTTAAAGAATGATGAATTTATCTCTAACAAAGAATTTGATATTCCTGTGGAATTGCAATGTTCTGAAGAACAAAGACGTGCGTATTTAAGATCTAGAAGTTCTGATCCTTTTGGAAGTTATTCGCTATTTAAAAAAAGAAATTGCTTTGCTTTTAGTTTTGTATATTGATATGTTGGAATGATGTATCTTTTAAATGAAATTGATTCAGTTTTAAATAGATCTAAACTATACCTTTTAGGGCTTATTCATTTTGTTGTAAATCTTTTATATATTGTTTTTCATGTTACATTTTTAGCATTAATGTTTACAAATGTTATTCCAATAACTAATATTGGTTCAAGTCCATTTTCAGTTGCGTATGTATTTAGATTTTTAATGATACCAATACCAATGATAGTTTATACATTAATAACATTATGTTTTAGTTTCTTGTATAAAAAAATGTTTTTAAAAAATTTCTAGTAAATAATTGTTAAAAAATATATAGACATATAAAGTACTACTTGAAAAAGATATGCCTTTATATGTTTTGTTTGTGCTCCAGACTTTAGCAACAACAAAAGAAATATTTATTTAAATAAACTATTTTTCATCTCTTTTTAAAAAAGTTTTACTATTATGTTATGAACATAAAAAAGAAAATATAGGAATAAAAAAAGAAGGTAATTAAAAACAGAAATAAATCATGATGATGTTACAAACCAATGTTGCTGATGTTTTAAATAAATTTATTAGATTTCTTATTGTAAAAATAATGGTTTTACTTTGATGTTAGATGATTTTAAAAAATTCTAGAGTTTCTAGCAGGACATTAAAGAAGATAATTTGTTTATGTTTTGTATGTTTATTAAACTAGATTTTGTTTCAATATCGTACAACGTTATAAACAGCTATATGTTTAGTATTATTAAATTTTAATTATGCTTTTATGGAGGATTATATGTCTAAAAATATAGAATACATGTTTTTAAGATTCAATAAATTAAAGTTGCCACTTTATATTTATTTTCTTCCAATAGTTGGTTTAATTATTTTGAACTCAATAATGCAATCTTGGTTTATAAACATTAATAATAAATTGGACAAAAAGATCTGAAGACCTATTCCATATTGTATTGTCTTTATGTCCATACCAGTAGTTGTTATAGGGTTTCTTATAGGTTTTTTTGATAATCCATTACCTTTATATATCTATACTACTGCCTATTGGGGATTAACAATAACACTTACACCACTTTTTATTTATTTAATAAAAAAGAGGGTGTATAAAATATATTTAAAAAATAAAGATTTAAATATTGATCTTACAGACTGAACATTTGAAGAAGGTAAAAATAATTTTTTTAAAAACATGACTGAAAATGTTTTTAAACCTGGAAATCTTTTTTTAAGATATTACAAAACATATATCGATGATATTAATTATTTAGATGAGTCATATTCAAATATAAGAGTAAAAAAATATTTTTTAGCAAGAAATATTGGAACAATAAGAACGGGTGGAGCAACATTTAGTGGATTTGGTTTTGTTATATGTCCCGTCAACTACATTTCGTTGTTAGAATCTGGAAAATTTTTGTTGGATGTAAATTGTGAATTTGATAGAAAAAAAATATTTTGTTGATTTTCAACAATAACAAGATTTATTTTGTGTAGTTTTTCAATTTTTAGCTTGCCGATATCTTTTAATAAACTTATTTATGATCTGAATGATTCGAACATTTTATTTTTTTTAATTTCAATTGGTATATCAATAATACTTTTAATTTTTCTTTTTATAATAAATTCGAAAAGTTTTTTTGATGTTAGGAAAAGCGTTAAATATAATGGTGAGGTAAAATAATGCAATTACCTGATTTAATTTACTTAATTATTTTTTTAATAATGTTTTTTGTTTTGTTTGGACTGAAATGATTATCATTTGTAATAAATAAAAATGCATGTAAAAAACTATCACAAGTTATTGAAAAAAATAAAATGAACAATTACAAAACTATATTTGAATCTAATCACAGTTCAATATATTTATTTTATACATCTTTGTTCTGAAGGATATATGCATTTGTTCCAATAATCCCAATAGTTTGTGTTGTGGCTGTAGCTTATTTAACAAATAGCTTCACAGATGCAACAAAATATATAATTATTGGTTTTGTAATAATTTATGCAATAGCTCTTATAGTTTTGATATATTTTTTCAAACCAAAAAATTATTCATCATCTTTGAAAAGATTAGAAGAACTTCAAAGTAAAATGGAAAAAGAAAAAATAACTGAAATAACAAACCATAAAGCGGAAATAAGATATTGATTAACAACACTAGTTTCTAATGATATTTATTTAAGAAATATTGCAATTGTTCCCAAAAAGTTTATTGTAGTTTCAATTCAAATTTTATATATGGACAAGAAAAACAAATTAGATCAAAATAAAGTGCAAGAAATAGAACAACTATTTAGTTTGTATTTTTAAAGTTATATAAAATCAAGAGATACATAAATTATATTAATCTATTATTTAATTAAAAAATGAAGCACAATACTTAAAGTATGCACTTCATTTTTTAATCAGTATACAATAAACTAATTATCACAAGTTATTAAATAATGTTTTATATAATATCTAACATAGTCTTGTTGGATATTATTTTTTTTATTTATCTAAACTGAATTCTGGATATGTGTCAGTTTTTTGGTCTAGTGATGATTCATGTCTATTAAGTTTTCTATCAATTAAATAAACATCTTCTTCATCTAGAACTAAATTAATTTTTGCAATATTTTCTTTTACTCTTTCTTCTGAAGAACTTTTAATAATTGGAGCAGTTTTAAAACTACTAGCATAAGCTATTAATAATTGAGGTACTGTACAATTATATTTTTTTGCCATTTCAATTAAAAAAGAATTTTTTAAATTTTCTTTTATTAATCCAAGCGGAGTTCAAGCTTGAATTACAATCTTCTTTTCTAAATTGTATTTAATTCTATCTCTTCTTGTATAATTTGCTGATAATTCTATTTGATTAATTTCAGGGTATACACCAGTTTCTGTGTATAAAATTTCTATCATATCCTTATCAAAATTTGATACTCCAATATGTTTTACCAATCCAAGCTTTTTTGCTTGAATTAATTCTTTTCAAGCTTTTACATTATATGTGTTATCAACATGTGGTCTGTGAAGTAATACACTATCAACACATTCAAGTTGTAGATCCTTTAATTGACTTTTAAGTTGTTGAATCACATCTTGTTTAAAAAATGGAGTTCATATCTTTGTTTGAATTGGTGGTATTTTATAGTTTTGATTTCTTAAAGTACTTAAAGCGTCACCAATTATTTTTTCATTTTCATAAACTCAAGCAGTATCGATAAAGTCATAGTTATTTTCTATTGCTCATCTTAATTGATCAATAATCAATTTAGGATCAAGTGCTTGTCATGTACCAAATCCTATTTTTGCTTCTAATATATTTTTTGCCATCTTGGTTTGCCTTTCCTTATTTATAGACGGTTTATAAACCATCGTCATTATACTTTTATATTAATGATAATTATTTAAATTAATGACAAAATTTTCAGAATTTGTAAAATTAGCAAAAAACTATGTAGAGTGCTAAAAAATGTGTTATACTATTTGCATTAACAACTAATAGGAGGCTTTTATGGCTAGTAATATTATTATAGGAATAGACTTAGGGACAACTAACTCTTGTGTCTCTGTAATCGAAAATGGAAAACCTAAAATTTTAGAAACTCCAGAAGGAAAAAGAACAATTCCATCTGTTGTTTCATTTAAAGGTGATGAAACAATCGTTGGTGAAGCTGCAAAAAGACAAATGGTTACAAACAAGAATACAATTCACTCAATTAAAAGATTAATTGGTACTAAAGAAACAGTTGAAATTGAAGGTAAAAAATATAGTCCTGAAGAAATTTCAGCAAAGATCTTAACTTACATTAAAAAATGTGCTGAAGAAAAACTTGGTGTAACTGTTAATAAAGCTGTGATTACTGTTCCAGCTTACTTCAACGATTCTCAAAGACAAGCTACAAAAAATGCTGGTAAAATTGCTGGATTAGAAGTTGAAAGAATAATTAATGAACCAACTGCTGCTGCATTAGCTTATGGTATAGATAAATTAAATAAAGAACAAAAAGTATTAGTATATGACCTTGGTGGTGGTACATTCGACGTTTCTGTGTTGGAAATAGCTGATGGAACATTTGAAGTATTAGCAACTTCTGGTGATAACCACTTAGGTGGAGATGACTGAGATCAAAAGATAATTGATTGAATTGTTGCTGAAGTTAAATCAAACCACAAAGTTGATTTATCTACTGACAAAATGGCTATGCAAAGATTAAAAGATGCAGCAGAAAAAGCAAAAATTGAATTATCAGGTTTAAAAGAAGTTGAGATTCAATTACCATTCATCTCAATGACAAACGATGGTCCTTTAAACGTTGAACTTAAATTAAGCCGTGCTAAATTTGAAGAACTAACTAAGGACTTATTAGAAAGAACTGTAAAACCAGTTGAAGATGCATTAAAAGAAGCTAAGCTTTCAGCTAATGATATTGATAAAGTTTTATTAGTTGGTGGTTCTACAAGAATGCCTGCTGTTGAAGAACTTGTAACAAGAAAAATTAACAAAACTCCAGATAAATCAATTAACCCTGATGAAGTTGTAGCGCAAGGTGCTGCTATTCAAGGTGGGGTTTTAATGGGGGATGTAAAAGACATCTTATTACTTGATGTTACTCCACTAACTTTAAGTATTGAAACATTAGGTGGAGTTGCTACACCAATCATTAAAAGAAACTCAACTATTCCAATTTCAAAATCACAAATATTCTCAACGGCTTCAGATAATCAACCATCTGTTGATGTTCACATTGTTCAAGGTGAACGTCCAATGGTTGCAGATAATAAATCTCTTGGAAGATTTATATTAGATGGAATTGAACCAGCACCACGTGGTGTTCCTCAAATTGAAATTACTTTTAACATTGATGCTAATGGTATTTTAAATGTTAAAGCTGTAGATAAGAAAACAAACAAAGAAGCTAACATTACTATTAAAGACTCAAGTGGTTTAAGCCAAGAAGAAATTGATAGAATGGTTAAAGAAGCTGAAGAAAATAAAGAAAAAGATGAAAAAATTAAAACTCAAAAAGAAACTAAATATAGAGCAGAAACTCTAATCAACAGCTTAAAACAAGGTCTTGAATCTGAAGAAGGTAAAAAAGCTGATGCTGTACAAAGAGAACAAGCTCAAAAACAAATTGATGAATTAGAAAATTTATTAAAAGAAGAAAAATATGATGAATTAAAAACAAAGATTGATCAATTTGAAACAATGGCTGCTCAATTTGCAGAAGCAATGAAAAACCAACAAAAAGCAGATGCAGATAAAAAAGAAGAAACTAAAGAAGAAGACAAAAAAGAAAAAAACTAGTTTATATTAATACATATAAACATCCTTTATTAGAAACCCTAATAGATAAACATGGACATTAAAATTGGACAATAATTCAATTCTCAGGAAAGGAATTATTGCCCTAACTGACATGTGAAGTGCAACACTTCAATGTTACATTAAACTCTCGACTTTAAAATATAAGTTGAGAGTTTTTTTATCTTAAATATTTTCTTGGTACATTTGATAAGCTGTTTTATAACCAAACATTTTTCTTGGCATGTTATTTACTTTTCATTCAAGGGTTTTTATTTTGTCTTC
>CASDXH010000037.1 GCA_949285105.1 uncultured Mycoplasma sp.
TTATTACAACAACGAAAGAATTCAGGAAAAGTTAAATTGGTTATCTCCAATGATGTATAATAAAAGACATAAAAATGGTTTTGTCCCATTTTAATGTCCCAGTTTAAATTAAATATTAGCTTTTTTTGTTTGGATCAATTTCTTTAGATTCATTTTGATTATTGTTTTCTTGGTTTTCTTTCTTAGGACTTGATTTAATTATGTTTTTAAATAAATCTTCATAACTTAAATTGTCCATATCAATACTATCAATTAATGGTTTTAAAGTTTCACTCATTTGAGAGAATCTTTCAGATCCTGTTGCAAAGTTTTCTAATATATAGTTTATAAATTCATCAACTGAGAATAAATTCATTTTTTCATAAACATCACGTTGTGATTCATATATCTTTTTAATTTCAGTTCATGTAGCTAAAGAAATCTCAATTTTAATTTTAGTATCTGACATACTAAACCTCCTAAGATAGTATAGTTTTATTATACACAAATTTAATGACTATAATAGTTATTTTTATCATTCTCAGTATTTAATTGCTAATTTGTTTTCTTGACATTTTTAATTTAAACTTGTTAAATAAATTATAAACTTTTATTTCTAGCGGTAATAAGATATCATTAAGATAACTTATTTGTGAATATTATCTTTTTGATCTATCATATTTTTTATTTACATCTTTAGTTGTAATGTTTTTGATATATATAAAACCATATGCTGCAAATTTAGCTAATGTAAATCAAAATATCGGAGTGAATAGAAACCCAATTGGCAATAATTTATAGACTGAACCATATTCACTATATGAACTATTAATACTATTGAATCAATAGTTTCTTGATAAACCTGTTGTGTTAAATCTAACACCAAAAAAGTTTATAAAGATAGAAATATATCTAAAGTATAGAAGCATGAATAAAATCATTGAACCCATACTTTACTTAGTAAATTGTTTTGAATTTAGTAAAACAAAAACAGCAAATAATAAATTTATATAATGTGAAAAGAAAATTAAAACATTTGGATATGTACCTATGAAAATATATTTTCAGAAGTTAGCATTTATATCTTTATCAACAGATACCACAAAAAATATTGCGATGACAATTCTAATAATAGAAAAAGGAGATAATATTTTTGTCCCATATTTTTAGATTTATCTACAATTAATAAAATTGGTAACACTAATCCAATCATTGGACACAAATCTAATAAAAAAGCTCTACTAAAACTATAATAAAAATCATAGTAATCTTCATTTTTTCATTCAGTTTGACTAGTGGTATGATCAATTAAAACTTTTAATATCTCCAGACTATCTAAAAACTATAAAATAAATTAACCAAACTAAAGAAATTGATAAAGAAAATCAATATGAATTTATAACCTTATAAACTTTATTAAACTTAAAGGTCACTAAATAATGAAACGTTGTTATTAACGCAATAGATATTATTGTAATCAAACTCAAATATAAACCAAGTTAGTTAAACCCTGTCTCCATGTTAACCTCCTTAGATATTTCCTTTTATTTTATATAAAAAATAAAAAAATCATCTTTTTTTATTATAAGAATTAATTAAACATTCACTGATGCTTAGTCTTATTAAAAAAGTTTTGGCTAAAAACGAAAATTCATTAAATTGTTTTTTATCATATTTTATCTTTTCTTTCTATATTTTGCAGAAAGTACTTTAAATGAAAAATAACCAAAAATTGCCACAAGAATAAATGCTAAAAATGTTGCTACAGATATTGCAGCTATATTACCTTTGCTTAGTCCAGCATTAACATCAACAACAGTAAGGATTGTATAAACCATTCCAAGATAATTTATAAATCCAATAAGTGAAGCAATGATGTATGCAAAAAGAACAGATTTTCTTTCTTTATCTTTTTTAGATAATTCATCCCTTTGTCTAATTTTATTAATTAGCATCTCAATTGAAGTTTTAAGCTCACTTAATTGATCTATTTTTTGAACGATATGTTTGATGTGAAAAATTTCAAAAAAGTCATCGTATCAATTCAATATTAAGTTCTCAAGTGATTTTAATTTTTCTTTATGGTAGATATCAATGTTATGGTACATATCATAATTGAATTCAAGTTCTATATCTTTCATTTTTCACAATCTACTTTGCGAGTAAATTTGAGCTCACATATAATACTCATATAAACCACTTGAATTATTTGAATCAAGCAAACTCTTTTGGAATACTTCAGTGTTATTTTTAATTAATAACATTGAGGGTTTGTTGCTTAAAAACGTTACATAATCATAATTTAACTCACAACAAGAGTTTTCAATTTTTTCACTTAATGATTCAGACAGTTTTGATAATACAAAACTATTTTTATTAACTATATCAATTAGTTGTTTATATTCGATAAAATGACTTGTAGAATAATCCATTCCAAATAGTTCTGGCGATATAGTTAAAAGATATATCATTTTAAGATTTTTATTTTTATCAAAAAGATCATCTTCACTAATAATTGGTGTAGTTGATTTTAAGTAAATTTCAACAGAAAATATTGGACTGATTAAAGAATCTACTTCAAATGTTTCTTGTTCTATAAGAGTGTCTGCTATATCTTCAGCACTTTTAATATTCTTAATTGAAATTATTTTGTCTCTATCAAGATATGTTGCTCTTAAATAATTTGCTAACTCAAAAAAATCAAGTTCAGAATTTTGATTTGGGTCTTCTTTAATAAGTGATGGTTTATCCAATAACTTTAAAATGAATTCAGGTTTTTGAGAGGTAAAATATATTTTTAATTCCTCATATAAACATAGAGCGATTAATGCACTTGTAAGTATTGAAAAAAATAAATCTCTTTCAATATAATTTTTTGTTTTTTCTGAAACATCATTAAAATATAGAAATTTTCTATTTACAAAGTTAATTCAATTTTGATGAAGTGATTCAATTGTAATTTGTTGAAAGTCAACTTTAACTTTTGCTTTATCAGTTGGTTTAATTGATTTTTTATTTGATGGCTGAGAGTTTTCTAACATGTGAAGAATGTTATTTAAAGACAATGGAAACAATTGTTTATTAATAAAATGTTTTATTAATTTATAAAAGTAAATTTTATCAACACATTCTAAAAAATCTATTCCATTAGTATCATTAAAAACTTTGTTAAAGCTAAATCCACCAGATAAAAGTTTAGATTCATCATCTAAAAAGAAAGAAAGTTGTAATTGAGAAATATAAGTGTATAGATACGAATTTGGATTGATATCGATCGCAAAGTCATATTTTCTATCTAATGATGTGTCCCCTAAAACCTCTATGTCTTTTTCTGGAATAATATTTTTTATATATAAAGGTTCATTAAATCTATCATTTTCTTGAACAAAGAATAAGTCACAGTTTTCACTACCAGTTTTAGAAACAATTTTTTTAAGTGCTAAATTAAGCATTAATTTAATTTTGTTATTCTTTGTTAGGTTATCAATTTCAACAAATTTCTCTAATTCATCTTCATCCATATTTTTTTGTATCTTTGGTAAAACCTTATTCACAAAAAAACGATTAGGGTGGTTTTGCAAACTAGTAAAAAATTTATCATTGATTTCATCAATATAAAATGGTGTTAGATTTTTTATCTTTAAGCCTTTAAATTCTTTTTTTTGTGAACTAACACTTTTTTTATTAGCCATAATTTTACCCCCTATCTGATCTTTCTTTTATTTTCTTTTTTATATTTTCTTTTAATATATAATGGCTTAAATATTGCGTTTATTAAAATTAAAAATAATATAAAAACCAAGACTGTACCAAAAGTTATTGTTCCAACATTTGCTGGATTTTTAATTCCTTCACTTGAATCTGAAACGGTTAAAATTGAAAATACAACAGTTAAAAAATCTGTTATTCCAAATAATGTAGCAGTTACAAACGCAAAAGCAATGTTTCTTCTTTCTTTGCCTTTACCATATATCTTGTCTGCTCTATTAATTTTGTTTTTTAAATGATTAATCATTTTGTTGATATCATGAAAATCGTTAATTTTTGCTATAATTCTTCTTATTTCTGGAAGACCATAGAAATTATCATATCAATCAAAATGAAGTTTATCTAATTCATAACAATAATTTCTTAATAAATGTGGATATTTATTTTTATATGCATCAAAACTCGCCTCAATATCATTAGTTTTTCAAACAAGTGCTTGCGTGTATATTTGAGCTCATAAATAGTTGTTAAATAATTTTCTATTGGCATCAACTTCATATTCATATTTATTTTTGTTTTTAATAAGAATGGGATTGTTATTTTTGATAATTATAGAAGTTAATGACTTGTTGTAAAAAGAAATATAGTCATAATTTCATTCACATATTGTTTTATCTACAAGATTACTTATAATTTTGTTTCATTCATCATCTAGTTTTCATTCTTTGATGTTTTTGACTAAATCAGAATATCTAATGAAATTAAAGTTTGTATCATTTAATCCAAATAGTTCTGGATTCATTGTTAATAAATAAAATATAGTAACTTCTCTATTACTTGAAAACAAACTGCTTTCCTCATCCAAAAAAGGCACATCACTATTTCTAATGATTTCATAATTCCACATCGGGATTCCAAATGACCTATTTTCATCCTCATCAAATTGGATCAATGCATTAATTGCTTCATCAGCATCCACGATTTTTTTTCATTTAATTTTTCCCCAATGAAAATAATTGTTTTTCAAAAGAATTGCTAGTTGATTAAAGTCCTCTAGATAATCCTGATTCAAATCTTCTTTGATGGTTATTATTCTTTTTAACAACGGAATGTAAATTTCAGGTTCTGAATGTCTAAAGTATATTTTTAACTCTTCATATACTGCTAATGAAATCATTAGAACAATTAATATTGAATAAAATAATTCATTTGTATACCATGACATTTTCTCTTTGCTAAAACTGTTATCATTTAAAAACTTATCTTGAACCAATTGGCTTCATTTCATGAACAATTTATCAACGTTAATATCCCCTTTAGAGTTATTGTTTATTACATCACCAAATAAAGCTAAGATATTGTTTAATGAAATATTTTTAAGTTCTTTTGAAAAAAAACATCTAACTAAAGAGTTCATATAAATTCTTTCAAAGATATCATATTTATCCCCCTTAGTTTCATTACCTCAGTTTCAACTAACAGCTCCTGAAAGCATTTTATTATTTTCATCTAAATAAAAAGAAAATTGTATTTGTTCAATATACTTGAACAAATAAGTACTTCTATCAATATCAATAGCATAAATATATCTTCTATCTGAGTGAATATCACCAATTACCTTTAAATCATAAGACTCATATTTTTCTTCCACAAAATATGGTTGTTTATTATCTTCATAACCTTTTTCAACAAATAAGTCATGTTCTTTAGTTCCAGTTTTAGCAACGATCTTTTTTATAATTCTATTAATTAATAACAGAAGGGTATTGTGATCTGAAATACTTTCTGTATCCAATATCTTTTTTATTTCTTTTAAACCAATATTTTTTTCAATCTTACTTAAAATTTTTGTTGATAAACCATGGTTTCTATATTTTTGTAAACTATCAAAAAATCTAGGATTTACTTCATCTATGTAAAATGGCAAAACAATTCTAGTTTTAAGGTCATTTATAAAATTTTTGTTATCTTTATTACTCATATAAATAACCTCCATCAAATTATTACCAATACTAAAAAATTATAATACAAATCAAATGTTCTTATTAACTAACTATAAGGTGAAAACCATTACATTATTTACTAATATAGGCAAAATAAAAATTTCTCTTATCCAAAAAATAAGAGAAATAAAATTTAACTTACTATCTAATTAAAAGCATTAAGAGGTAGTGTAGCGATTTTTGGAGAAACTCATTTTTAGGTTATCTTTTAAATCGCTTGATAACAACTATTTTATATCACATAATCTATCTGGAAATAAGAT
>CASDXH010000038.1 GCA_949285105.1 uncultured Mycoplasma sp.
AGATTTTTGATATTTTGTTCATTGAATATTTTTCTTTATTTCAAAGTAAATAAATTAAGTGTCTTTCTTCTTTTGTTAAATGTCTATAAGTGTTCATAGGTACTCCTAATACTTATTATTTTTTCATTGGTGAACACTTACAAATAAAATAAATGAAGTGCATACTCTTTTTGAGTGTTGCACTTCACATGTCAATTGAGCATTGGAAATCCGTAAAAATAAATGTTCCAATTTATAAAGTTTATTTAGAGAAACTCAAATTAATTTTTTATTTTATTAAATCATGCACTTTCATTTATACCACTAATGATACCAACTGCATTTAGATAGAATTTATTTGTATCTTTTAATCCTTTAACAACAATTCCAATCCTGTTTTTTTTAGATTGTTGAATAGTACCACCAGTTTTATCTATGTAAGTGTAAAGTATAGAATTTAATTCCTTTTTAGCTTTCTTAATTTCTTTGTTTTGATCTACAAGAACTCCATCAACATAAACATCTAACATTGTACTTTCTGTACTTGATAATCCATTAAGTGAAAAACCAACTCCTGTGAATTCAAATTCAAAGTATGCATTATCTGTTTGGGTTACTACATATGAATTATCAAAATTTGAAAAGTTTTCTAATTCTAATTTAAATTCTCCATTTGCAGCTGTTTTAGCAGCTGGTTTAGTATCACTATCTTTATTTGTTTTGATAAATCAAGTATTTTCATTTACTTTAACTTCAGGTTTATCTTCTGGACGTGAATTATAATATTTTATTGCGTTAGTGTTAGAAGAAGCTACAACATTTTTTAATCTTAATGATTTTCTATCTACTGGATCTTGAATTGGGTTTCCAAAGTAATGAGAACCAAACATACCATAACCATTTGAAGGTAACTTTCTTGGTACATATTTATATTTTTGATCATTTAAAGTATCTCTTGTTGCTAATGATTTATCAACATTAGGAGATATTACATTTTTCATTAGATCAATATTTTTTGGTTCAACTGGAGTTGTTGCTTTTATATTATTTACAAAGCTTAATTTCAATTCATTAATATTTCTTAAATTATTAATTTCAATAAGGTATGATTGATCTTTAGTTCAACCTAATTGCTCTTTACCACCTTTAACTTGTCCATCAACTTTAAGTTGAGTGCCATTATTTAAATTGAAGTTATACTTTCCAGTTTCTGGTGCAACAAAATAGAATCTAAAACTATTTGAATTGTTAACAGTTCTTCCAAAGAAGTTTCCATTTGTAATTGGGATATCTGTTTTTGCATTATTGAAATTAATGTTTGCAACTGCTGCATTAATATTTTGTCTAACTTTTATTTTTCATTTGTAGTATGGTACATAATTTTTTGGTTTACCTTTAAAGTTAGTTGGTTTGATGGTTAGATCAAATTCATCTGTAGATTCAATTTTATCTTTATTTGGGGTGTATATAAGTCTTTTACTATTTGTTGGGTCAACTTGTACAGTGGCTCCATTTTTAGTTGTTGAATCAAATGAATCAATATAGAAATCAAAATTAGGATTAGTTGATTTGATGTATTTGTCAAAATGGAATGTGTGTGGTGTTCCAGCTGGAATTTCAAACGGTGGAACCAAATCATTTGTATAGTTAAATTTATCTTCTTTATAGTCATAAAGATATGGACCAACAGCGTACATATTTGCAACTGTATCAGCAGCTGGTAAATGAGAAATAGAATATATTAATTTCTTTTGTTCATCATTTCCATCTTGTCATCTAAGAGGTCAAGTTTCTTTATCTGTGAATTTACCTTGATAATCTCTTGCTATTCCAAAATAAATATTGATACCTGCAATGTTTGACATTGTTACAAGTTCTCTTAATCCACCATGAGCAAGGTTTCCATTTCTACCAGCATTAGCTTGTTGAAATCTTACTCATTGAAAATATTTTTCTGATCCAAACATTCAAAGATAATTTGCAGCAAGAGTATATTCATCTCTAGCATTACTTGAAGCTGTTGCATAAGGTGTTGAAATATAGTTTCAATCAGCACCATTACCAGCTCCATCAAAATCTCTTTCAGTTCTAAATCTTGGTTGATCAGATAAAACACTTAATGCAGAAATCGAAACTTGGTTAGTTGGACCGTGACTATTATTTATAAATCCTCAATTACCAGAAGAAAAACCATGGTTAATTTCATGCATTGTTAATCATCTACCAACAGTGAAATAATCATTCTCATCACCAAATAAAGAAAATAATAATTCTCTTGGAACTGTATAAAGAAATCAAGAACCACCTCAACCTACAGCACCACTTCAAACATTAGCTTGTAAGTAGAATGTATCTTTTGTAGCTGCATTATTTATATCTTGACTTGAGAAGTAATTACTGATTGTTAAAAAATCATCTCACTTATCAATATTTAGTTTAGGAAACTTTAGGTTTGTTACCTTTCATCCATTATCATAATTAAATCCATAACCTATTAAACAATTATTTTCAATGTCCAATGGTTCAGGCTTATATAACTCTTTTTCTTTAAGAGTTTCTTTTTTGTTACCAGAATAAAAGTCAGTTTCTTCTTCTTTAGAGTATAAAGGGAAGTTTGTTGAAAGTCAGAATGAATCAACAGATAAAGATGGAGCAGTAATTTGTCCGTTCTTGAATTTCATTAATTGGTCCTGTCAATCTTTCTCAGTTGTATAGTTTTGAACATAATGTAATTCTTCAACACCTTTATTAATTGAAAAAGACATTGAATTATCCATTGTAACAGGATTTTGTCATGAACCTTTGATATCAAAACTTAAACTTCCTCCAAATGGAGAACCAATTTTCATTGTTTTAGTTGTCTCATCTACATAAAGATGTTTTTTGGCCTCTTCTTCAGTCATGTTTGCTGGTTTCATACTAACTGGAAAAAAACTCTTAACAAAGTGATATTTATTATCAATTGAACCAGAGTTATCAATCCCTCTTCAACTTTCAAAAGAGTTATTATATATAATGAAATTTAAACCTCTATATCCCTTTTTAAGCATTTGGAAAGTAGAGTCATCAAAAATTATTTCTATGACATGACCAGCTGGCACATATATACCTGTGTTATAGATACCCTTTCTTAAATTGGATACCATAAAATCTTTTTTAATTGTTTTTGTATCAGGTTTTAGAAAATATTTAGGATTTTGTAATATATCAGCAGCTGGATGCTTTTTTAAATTTGTTCCACTATTATATTCACCTGTTCTTGTTGTGAAAGTAGGTTTTGAATTAATTTGTTCAGCAATAAATGATGCATTAGAAAAAAGCCTATCGTCAGAAGATGAAACTTTCTCATTTTGAACAGAATCATAATTTGCTCTAATAAATTCTTTGTCTTTAGTAAGCATTGGATTATTACTAGACAAAATCTTTTTATAGTTATAGTTATAACCTGGATACTGGAATGTCATAGTATTTGAAATTGTTGATGAATTTGTATAATACTGATTAAATGTTCCAATGGTTTCAGTATTCTCTACTGGCTTACTTTCATAGTAACCAGCAATACTATCGATACCATGACCTAAATTATATTCATCAAGGAACTTATTATTTTGGTAATTAGATCTAAAATCATCTGGTCCTGTTTTTAAATTAAATCCAGCTCATCATCCAACAAACCCATTATAGTTTGTTACACTAGCTGCAACACCTGTTACAACAGATGCTGATAAAACAGCAGGAATACCATATGTTAAGAATTTTCTTTTAATCATAATTAACTCCTTTTTAATGAGTTATATTAATTTTTATTTTCCTTTATTTTTTGGATTAACCTTACTTGGTTTTACAGTTTTACTTAATAGCTTATTATCACTACTTGTTTTAGCGCTTGGACCGCTACTAATTTGTGGTTTGCTATTATCCTGTTCTTGACTAATAGTAGTTGGTCTGTTTTGAACAACATTTCTATTTTCATTGCTTGGATTGTTTTGTTTATTTGCGATATTTAGTCTCATCATTTTTTCAAAAATCATATCCACCTTTTTTCTAATATTTGGATAGTTATTGAAAAAGAAAAATAAACTTATTAAACTAGCAAGAAGTTGTATGAAAAATACAGCTCAATCTATTTCAAAAATATTTGTAGCTAGTGAAGCAATTGAGAAAATAGAAGATAGAGTTGTTAGTATGATTGCAACTAACGGCGCAAAGTACATAATGTTTCTTTTTTCTTTTTTGTATATAACATATGTGACCACACAGAATGTTATAAAGTATATGTTATTAAATATTAAAAAGACATTTAAGAAAACAAATAATATGTTTAATGGTGCACTAGTATATAAAGCATTTATAGTGTGCATTAGTATCAAACTGATAAAAAGCAATAACTCTACCACAACACCAATTACACCGATAATCAAGAAGGCTAATAATGTATAGTTATTAATCTTTAGAGTTGAAACAACATCTTCTTGAAGATTAAATTTATTTTTTAATAGCTCTAATTTTTCGAAAATGTTCTTCTTAGACCGCTTATTTTTCTCCATAAAAAGTTCCTTTCTAAATTTGTTTATTTGAATAATTATAATGATATTTGAGCAAATAAAACAAAAAAATTTTCCAATTTTTATGACAAATTTTTAATTATTTTTTGTTATTTAACAGCACATATAAACCGCTATTTATTTTTGAAAAATGAATGATAAATTTAGCATAATACTGATAATAATTATTGACCTTTTTTGTCCAAATTAAATCTATTAATTTCTTTTTTAAACCTATAATTAAATGTGTCTAGTACTAAACATATGGAGGTAAATATAATGATTAAAAAATTACTAGAAAGAACTTCAGTAAGAAGTTTTATAAAAGATAAAAAATTAGATACAGAAACATACAACAAATTAATGGATGTAATAAATAGTTCTCCAACATCAACTAATGGAAACGCTTTTACAGCTATTGTTATTGAAGATAAAAAAACTTTACAAGAACTTAAAGAATTAACAAGTCTTAAAAGAGATCAACAATTCATTGTTGATGGTTCATTGCTAGTTATATTCTGTGCTGACTTCAACAGAAGAAACTATGCTGCTGAAAAATCAAACATAAAGTATCATAAAGATTATCAAGATTGATTAACAATAGCAATTGGTGATACATATATTGGTGCTTCATTCTTTATGAATGCTGCTATATCATTAGGACTTGGAACTTGTTTTCTTGGGTCAATTAGAGTTGCTCACAAATTCCTAAAAGAAAAACTAAATCTTTCAGGACAAATAATCCCATTAGTAGGCGTTGTTATAGGATATAGTGATAAGGTTAATGAGATAAAACCAAAACTTAATAAAGTATATAAAGAAAGATATGATTTAAACCAAGTAAAAAAAGAAATTGATGCATATGACAAAACAGTTACAGAATATTTAAACAATAGAAAAACAAATGCAAGAGATACAGATTGAAGCGCACCACATGCAAGTGTTTATTTAGATACAAATTACTTTGATAAATGTGAAACAAATTATCAAGATTGAAAAAATAAATAATTATATAGAAAATATTTTTAGTACAAAATAATTAATTGTTTTGTATTTTTTATTGCCTCTTGTTTTATTAAATACAAAAATAAAAAATCCACTATCAAATTGTATTAATGATAGTGGAGATATTATTTAAAGAAGTTTCATGAATTACAGGTACTGTCTCATTTTTTGGAGAAACTCATTCTTAGAAAAAAGTTTAAAATAAATTTTAGGAGTGAGTTATGTCAAAAAAACCAGAAAACAAAGATGA
>CASDXH010000039.1 GCA_949285105.1 uncultured Mycoplasma sp.
TCATCTTTGTTTTCTGGTTTTCTTGACATAACTCACTCCTAAAATTTATTTTAAACTTTTTTCTAAGAATGAGTTTCTCCAAAAAATGAGACAGTACCTTTATATCATACATTTTTTTAATTATTTTGTATAAATAGTTTGATCTATTTATTATATTATTGACATTTTACTCATCATAATCTAGTAAGATATTGTTTAATCACAATGATTCTTTTTGGTTTAAAAGTATTTTTTTCTCATTAAATGTATTATTGGATAATTCGCTATTATAAGATGTTATTGTTAAATTACCAATTGTATCTTTTTAATCGATTATTTTATTGATATCTTCATTAAAACCATTATCATATCACTTATCAAGATTATTAGGCATAATATGTTTTACAGAAAAATTATCAAAATTTATTTTCCTTTATTATTATATTTAGCAATTCTAGCTAAAATATTTTTTGTAAATTTATTACTAATATTATAAATTTTTGATGTTATGAACATTCTTTTGAATTCATCAATAGTTGGCATTCTATAATTGTAATTATCATTATTTGCTTTGTATTCCATATAGTTTAAGATCAGAAAAGATGAACAATAGAAAAGAGTTTGGGCATTGAGAAGCTGTCTAATAGTTAGTAGAAGACAAAGTGGATATTATCACTTATTAACGTTAGTTGAGAGAAAAACAAGGTTGGCAATTATTAGAAAAATAAAAGATAAAAACGCTAGATGAATGATTGCTAAAATGTATCTCATTATTAGGGATGAAAAATTACTAGTAAAAAACATATCTGTTGATAATGGATTAGAGTTTCAAATGATGGATATAACAGCAAAACAATTCAACTTTAAAGTTTACTATTGCCAACCTTACTCTTCATTCCAAAGATGCACTAACGAAAACATAAATGGATTAATTAGAAGATGATATAAGAAAGGAACTGATTTTATTTTAGTAAGTGAAGACAAAATAAAAACCCTTGAATGAAAAGTAAATAACATACCAAGAAAAATGTTTGGTTATAAAACAACTTATTAAAAGCACCAAGAAAATATTTATAACAAAAAACCCTCAACTTATATTTCAAAGTCGAGAGTTTAATATAACATTGAAGTGTTGCACTTCACATGTCAGTTAGGGATACATAACCTAATAATTAGGTTATGTATTTTTTTATATAAACTAAGAAGAAGTAATTTTATTACAATAAATTTATTTCATAAAACTTTTAATTCACTTTTTATAAATTATTAATAAAAATTAAAGTTAAAGAACTATTTTTTATAAATATTGTTTATCATTTTTGTATTATTTATTGTTACTATTAAAATCTATTTCTATTAATGGAGGTTTAATGAATCAAGAAATAAAACTAAAAAACAAGTTTGGAATAAAAAGAATTGAAGAATATTTTCAATTCGATAAGCTTGGAGCAATATGAAAAAAAGAGATAATTGGTGGAATATCTACTTTTTTTGCCATGTGTTATATTTTGGCAGTAAATCCATCATTCATGCTACAAGCAATAGGTACAAATGCAAATCAATCCTATTTAGCTGGATTGTTTTTAGGAACAGCAATTGTTTCTTTTCTTGCAACTTTTATGATGGGATTAATTTCTAAAGTTCCTTTATGTCAAGCGCCCGGAATGGGATTAAATGTGTTTTTTACATTTACAGTGGCAATTCAATTCCAGTTAGGTTATGCTAGTAGTTTAATTGTAGTAATGCTATCTGGTATTTTATATTTAATTGTTGCTATCACACCATTAAGACAAAAGATGATGAATGCATTCTCTGAAAATTTTAAAATAGCTATTGGAGCAATGATAGGTATTTTTGTAGCTTATGTTGGTTTATCTAATATGGGAATAATTGAATATGGAATTTTTGGAGCTCCTTCAAAAGTTGGTAAACATTTTAATAATCCCGTAATTATTATTGCTATAATAAGTACTTTTTTATTAATTACTTTACACTTTTTAAAGGTTCCATTTTCAATTGTGATAACTGTTGTTTTAACCATAATTATGTTGGCTATAACTTATGGTCTTGAAAATACAAGTATTTCTAATAATTGAACATCGCTAAAAAGTGTTTTCTCATTAAATAGCTTTTCAGATTTTTCAACATTTAAAGATATCCAACTTATGATATGAAAAGGTGATGTTTTTCTGTCAACGTTTAAAAATCCATTATCTTATATAGCTTTACTAACATTTTTATTTGTTAATTTTTTTGATGCTACTGGTACTATGTATACTGTTGGAAAATCAATAGGTATTGATAATGTTGATGAAAGCACAAAGGGTTGAAAAAATTGACTTGTAAGAGCTAATGTTGTTGAAGGATGTACAACTTTTGTTGCTCCAATATTTTTTCAATCTCCTGTTGTTTCTTATGTTGAATCAAATACAGCAACATCCATAGGTGCAAAAACAGGAATAAGTGCAATAATTACATCTATTATGTTTTTATTTTCAATTGTGCTATGACCAATTCTTAAACCTATATTGCCAATATCGCAAACGCTTGGTGGATCAACATGACAACTTCAACCGGTTACAGGACCAATATTAGTTCTAGTTGGTGTTTTAATGATTAGTCAACTTAAACATTTTGATTGAAAGTCAAATATAGCAGATGTTCCTATGTTATTATTTACAATATCTTTTGGAGTTTTGGGTTTTTCAATTTCTAATGGTATAGCTTGAGGTATGGTTGGTTATAGCTTAATTAATGTTTCAAATTTAATTATAAAAATTGTAAAAACTAAAATTGAGTTAAAAAGAGAATCTAAAAATGAAAGTGTTGTATCCATATATAAGGATTTAAAGCAAAATGGTTTTAATTTGACTATATTTATAACCTCAATTATTGCATTAGTTTATATAATTGTTTATTCATTTATTACATCTGGTATTATTACAGGATTAAATTAAAATTATTTTTTTTTTAAAAGAATATTTAGGTACTACTTTTATAATGAACTATATGTTAACTAATGAATTGTAACAATTATTAACAATGAATATTTTTATTTTAAAAAAGTAAGTGATGATTTGATAGAAACTTATGAAGAAAATATATTTGATAACAACTTTTTAAAACTAGAAAAAGAAAAGCAAAAGCTCAAAAAACAAAACATGGCTATAAAAAGAATATTAGATAAAAAACAATTTTATTTAATTGCTAAAGAGAAATCAAACAACAATTTATTGCATTTAATACAATTTTTGGTATACAATGAAGTATGACGACAAAAAAAACTAAACTTTTAATTTCTCTTGCTTCTACAATATCTTTAACCTTAGCAACTATAATCCCAACAATGAATTATACAGTTGTTAAAGACTTAAGTAGTGAAAAAACTGATATTAACAATAATTATGTCATAACTTTCCAGAAAACTAATACTTTTTCTTTTGGTGATAAAAATTTAGATGTTAATGATAATAGCATCGATGAAACATGAATAAAAAATAAAGTAATTGAAAAGAATGACCAAATTTTTGTTATTGAAGATAAAAATAATAATTTTAATTGAGATGACAATGTAATTGTTTCAAATATTGAAAAATATAGTAATGAATTAACTTTCAATGTCAAATTAAACAATTATACTAGCTATAAAGCTGAAACTTCATCCATTAATGAGACTTTAAAATTTACAGGATTTAAAGAACAAACTACACCAATTACCCCCCCCACTTCATCAACAAATAGTGTAACAATAATCAATAATGCTTCTAAAATTTACACAGGAAGGGATTATCAACTGTCAGCTAGATTGACAAATAGTGTAAATGATGCAACTTATGAATGAAGTGTTTCTCCTCAAACTAGCATTACATTAAGAAACCAAAACCAATCAACTGTTACATTTAATACAACTCAAGCAAATATCTATACTTTCACTGTTGTTGTTAAAGACAATAGTGGCAATCAGATTGCACAAGACAATATTCAATTAACTATTGTTAATGACTATTATGAAATCGTAATTCAAAACAACACAAATAACACATTTGCTTATGGAGATGGATCTAAATTAGTAAGTAATCAATCAATTGATGAGGAATGAGTAAAACAAAAAGTTATCAGAAACAAAAACAATATCTTCAGTAATAAAAATGCTAACAATTTACCAAGCACATATGACTGAGAACAAAATATTACTATAAAGAATTTATCAAAAAATGAAAATAACAAATCATTAAGTTTTCAATTGAATTTAGCTAATTCAACAAATAATCCAAGTATACAGCAAAATATTACTCAAAATATAACGTTTACAGGATTTAAGGATCCAAATAAAGCACCATCAAATGATATTGAATTCCAATCTCAAGATACATTTGATTTCGGTGACCAAAACATATTTGCTAGTAAAGTTCAAAATAAATATTTATCACAAAAAATTTCACAAAATGCAGCTGATGTTTTTATTATTCCTAGTAATTGAGATCCTCATTTTGATTGAGAAAAGAATTTACGATATGGTTCATCATATTCAAATGACCCTGAAGGAAAAATTACTATTAGAGTAACTTTAATCACGCCTAGTAATAATCAAATTTCAAAAGATTTAACATTTATTGGGTTTAAAAAAGAGGTTCCATACAACATTACAATAAATAAGGGAGCATATGCTTTTGGTGATCCAAATCAACTAGCATCTATGGTGAATGAAGAATGAATAAAAGCAAAAGTAATACAAAAGAAAAACGATATTTTTAAATATACTAATATACCAGATAATTATGATTGAAATAGCAATATTTCAATTGAAAATGGGACATTATCTTCAGATGATAATAAGAGAAGTATAACATTTCAATTAAATTTAAAAAACGCAAATAATAGTGGTGGTTATGAAACTCAATGAATTCAATTTAATGATTTCAAACAATTACCATGAAATACAAATGCAATGCCAACAGATGATGAGTTATTAATTAACAATTTAAAGAAAGCAACAACATTTGAAAGTTTTGTTAATGAAAGGGATGCATATAACAAATTAAATGAATATGGTGTTGTTCGAACTTTTGCTTTAGTTAACAGAATGCTAAAGGATGTTTTATTTAAAAATTTAGGTTTTACTGATGTAAATATAACAATGACAAATAATAATTTTAATGAGTTAACTTTTACATTAGTAGGAACTGCAACAAATGATGTAGCTAACTGAGGTAATGATACAAATGGTAGTATTCCTTCTTCATCAATTATTGAAAACTGAAGTGGTGCTCAAATTAAAAAAGGTGAAAAGGTTGAGTTGGTTATGAAATATGTAAGAGATACAGGAGCTTCAAATAGAGGTAAAGATTTATTTTCTCCTGAAAAAAATATTTCTTTTAAAGCGGGACTTTTAGGGATTAAAGAACCAAATTGAACAAACAAAAGTATTGGTAAAATTTCTTATATGTTTTTAAATGAATTTGAAACCTCAGCATCAATTAAGGTTAATAATTCAATAATAAAACAGTCAACAACTAGTGACAATAGGACACTTTTCCTATTTGTAAATACATATAATGGTATGAATTATCTTATAGATAAGACAGGCATAAAATAAAATTTTATTATCTATAAGTAAACTTTGATACAGTATTGATTAAAAAATATCCTGAAATGACATGCAAAGTGATAATGTATAAATAATTGTGGAAACTCCTTACAGGTAAAATATAAGTAAGGAGTTTTTATTATGTCTAAAAAAAATAATGTTGATCCTAAAATAGCA
>CASDXH010000040.1 GCA_949285105.1 uncultured Mycoplasma sp.
ATATTATTTCCGGATAGATTATGTGATATAAAATAGTTGTTATCAAGCGATTTAAAAGATAACCTAAAAATGAGTTTCTCCAAAAATCGCTACACTACCAAGCATAAATGTACTTTAATTTAACAATTAATAAATCTTGTATTTATAAATTGATTAGATTTATCAATAAGGGTGTAGTTATCATAATTGTAAAAATGCCAATTTTTACAATATAATAATTATTAGTTACATTTTATTATCACATAGGATTTATGATGGATTACAAACAAATAATTATTAATGAATTAAAAAAATTAAATTTAAAACTTGGGATAGCAGAATCTGTTACTGGTGGTATGATTTCTTCTGCTTTAGTTGATGTTCCAGGATCTTCAAAAGTATTCAAAGGTTCTGTTGTTTCATATACTCCAGAAGCCAAAAATAAATTACTTGGTATTGATATTGATATAATTGAAAAATATGGTGAGGTTTCACCTCAAGTTGCTAAAGAAATGGCTTTAGCAATTAGAAATAAATTAAAAACAGATTTTTCAATTGCAGTTACAGGCCATGCAGGTCCTTTTAGTGATTCTGAAGAAAAGAAATGTTTAGTTTACTTTTGTATCATTGTTATTGATAAAGCATATGAGTTTGAAATGGTTTCAAATGATGAAGGAAGAACAACAAATAGAATCACTATAGCTTCAAAAATAATTGAAGAATTATTTAAATTGATATATAAAGTTAAATCAGAAAACAAAATAATTGATAACTCAGAATTTTAATGTAATAAAACTATCTATGATAGTTTTATTTTTATTAACATTCTTTTAAAAATTTGTGTTTTCAAAAAGTTTCATACTGTGCAAGGTTATTTATTTAATGGAGGGATAAAAAATGGATTATAAAGTTTTTGATGAAACATTAAAGGAAATAGAAAAGAAATATGGTAAAGAAACTTTTTGCTATTTTGACGAAAATGATAAAGTTGAAGTAATACCAACAGGTAGCTTTCATTTAGATGACGCTACTGGAATTGGTGGATTTCCTAAAGGAAGAATCGTTGAAATATTTGGTAACGAATCAAGTGGAAAAACAACTATTGCACTACAAGTTATTAAAGAGTGTATTAATAATAATATGAAAGCAGCATATATAGATGCTGAACAAACTCTTGATGCACCTTATTTAAAATCTCTTGGTATTGATCTTGAAAAATTATTAATTGCAAAACCTGAAACCGGAGAACAAGCATTTTCAATTATTGATGCTTTAGTTAAAACTAATTTAATTGACCTAATTGTTGTAGACTCAGTTGCAGCACTAATTCCGCAAAGTGAACTTAATGCTGGAATAGAAGAACAAAACATTGGAGCACATGCAAGATTAATGTCAAAGGGTATAAGAATGATTCATGCCAATATAGCTAAGTCAAATGTTTGTGTAGTGTTTATTAACCAACTAAGGGAAAAAGTTGGGGTCATGTTTGGTAATCCTGAAATTACAACAGGGGGAAGAGCGTTAAAGTTTTTTAGTTCATTAAGATTAGATGTAAGAAAGAGTGAACTTTTAAAAAATGGCAGCGATATTTTAGGAATTAAATCTAAGGTTACAGTTGTTAAAAATAAACTAGCTCCGCCTTTAAAAACTTGTTTTGTGGATATTTTCTTTGGGAAGGGTTTTGATTACAATAATGAGATTTTCGACTTTGCAATTGAATATGAAATCATTGATAAGTCGGGTTCTTGATTCTATTACAATGGGGACAAAATTTGCCAAGGAAGAAAACAATTAGAAGAGTATTTAAATAGTCATCCAGAAATTTTTGATGAGATAAAAAGTAAAGTTATAGAACAAAAAAAATAAATCATATGAGTTGATGTTAGATATAAAGTATCCAACATCATTTTTTATTAACTTATAAAGCTATAAATTTCACTTTTATAAAAATTAAATCATTCATATAGCTTAAAGTGTTACTAGATATTTTAATTAATATATATTTGCTAATTAACTTATAATAAAAATGTGTTTTTTATTACACTACATTACAATTTTGGAGTTTATTATGAATGACTTAAAAGAAAAAATTTACTCTGGAAAATCTTATATAAATGGTAAATTTATAGATTCAAATAAAAAAATAGATATTTATTCTCCTATCAACAACAGCCATATTGGTGATGTTGTTGCTTTAACTAAAATAGATATTGATGAAGCATTTTTAGCAGCTCACAATGCTTTCAATAAATGAAGTTTTACACCAAGCAAAAGAAGAATTGAATTAATAAAGAAAATGGCTTCATATCTTATTGAAGAAAAAGAATTCTTAGCTAACTTAATTACACTAGAAGTTGGTAAATCATATAAAGAAAGTTTATCTGAAGTAGAACGTTCTTATCAATACATATTAGATACTATTGATTATTTTGAAAAACATATTGATAAACCAATTATTATCAACGAATCATCTCATGGAATAAAAAACAAAGTTGGTAAATTTTATAGAGTTCCAATTGGTGTTGTATTGGCTATTTCACCTTTTAACTATCCAATTAATTTATCAATCTCTAAAATAATTCCATCACTAATTGTTGGTAATACAGTTGTATTTAAACCAGCAACTTATGGTTCTTTAGTTTGTAGTCAATTAGCTAGATATTTTGATAAATCAGGGTTTGACCCAGGTGTTTTTAATTTGGTAACAGGTAAAGGTAGTGAGATTGGGGATTATATAGTAACAAATAAATATATCCAAGGAATTTCTTTTACTGGAAGTACTGATGTTGGTAAAAAAATTGCAGCCCAGGCTCCAATGAAAAAATTAATACTAGAACTTGGTGGTAAAGATGCTGCTATTGTTTTAGATGATATTGATGTTTTAGAAGTTGCAAAAGAAATTGTAAAAGGTGCTTATGGTTATAGTGGACAACGTTGTACTGCAATTAAAAGAATTATTGTTTTAAATGAAATTGCTGATAGATTAGTAATTGCTTTAAGAGAAGAAATATTAAAACTAAGAATTGGTAATCCTTTTAGTAATCCAGATATTGTACCAATGATTGATAAAAAAAGTCTTGATTATGTTTTATCGTTAATTCAAGATGCTTTAGCTCATGGTGGTAATATTGTTACTGGAAATCAAATTGTTGGTCATAACTTATTAACTCCAACATTGGTTGATAATGTTTCGTTAAAAAGTAGGCTTGCCTGAGAAGAACCATTTGGCCCAGTTGTGCCAATTATAAGAGTTAAAGACATAAGTGAAGCTATAAGTGTTGCTAATGCTAGTAACTTTGGTTTACAAGGAAGTGTTTTCACAAATGACAAAGCTAAAGCTTTATTAATTGCTAATCATTTAAACACTGGGACTGTAAATATTAATAAATCATCTTCTCGTGGTCCAGATATTTTCCCATTTATTGGTGTTAAAGATTCAGGATTTGGTGTACAGGGAATTGAAGGCGCAATGGTTGAAATGACAAGAATTAAAGGTATTGTTGAAAATAGTTAATTTTTAAATAAATTATTATATTATTATTTGCGAATCTATTTAAGGAGTATATAAAATGTCTAATATTTTAAAAGGTACAGGTGCAAGTGTAGGTATAGCTTGTGCTAAAGCATTTGTTTTAAAAAAACCTACATTCAATATTACAGATTCAAAAACTAAAGATCCAAGTAAAGAAATAAAAGCAATTGATTTAGCATTTAGTAAATCTATTGAGCAATTAGAAAAAATTAAAGAAATTGCTGTTAAGAAAATTGGAAGTGAAAAAGCTTTAGTTTTTGATGCTCATATCGAAATAGTAAAAGATCCAGAATTAAAAAATCAAATAGTGGAATTAATTGATAGCGAAAAGGTTAATGGAGCATATGCAATTAAAAAAGTATATGATACAACTCATGATTTTTTTGCTTCTATGGAAGATGCATATTTTAAAGAACGTGCAAGTGATATCAATGATGTTCAGTCAAGAGTGTTGGCTAACTTTTTAGGTATTGAACTTCCAAACCTTTTATCAATTAATAAAGAAGTTATTATTGTTGCACATGATCTAACTCCTAGTGAAACAGCACTACTAAACAAAGATTTTGTTAAAGGTTTTCTTACAAATATTGGTGGTAGAACAAGTCATGCTGCTATTATGGCTAGAACTATGGAAATTCCAGCAGTACTAGGTTTGAAAAATGTTACTGAACTAATTAAAGACAACCAAGTAGTAGCACTTGATGGAGATTCTGGAGTAGTTGAATATAAAGATGTTGATGTTAATTTATGAAAGAAGAAAATATTAGCATTTGAAGAAGAGAAAAAAGAATTATTAAAATTCACAAAAGTAAAAGCTAAAACAAAAGATGGCCATATAGTTGATGTTGAAGCAAATATTGGTAAGCCAAGTGACTCAGATAATTTAGATTCTTATGGAGCCGAAGGTGTTGGATTATATAGAAGTGAGTTTCTATATATGGACTCTTCAAATTGACCTGATGAAGATACCCAATTTGAAGCATATAAATATGTTCTAGAAAAACAAAAAGACAAAATTGTTATTGTTAGAACACTAGATATTGGTGGAGATAAAAAGTTAAACTATTTTACTTTTGATCATGAAGAAAATCCTTTCTTAGGATATAGAGCTATTAGATTTACTTTAGATAATAAAGATGTTTTTAAAACTCAACTTAGAGCATTATTAAGAGCATCTGTTTATGGAAAACTTGGAATCATGTTCCCAATGATTTGTTCAATTGGTGAAATTATAAAAACTAAAGAAATATTAAATGAATGTAAAAAAGAACTTGATAAGCAAAAAGTTAAATACTCTAATGATTTAAAAATTGGTATGATGATTGAAATACCATCAACTGCTATTCTTGCAGATAAGTTTGCAGAACATGTAGATTTTTTCTCAATTGGTACAAACGATTTAATTCAATATACTTTTGCTGTTGATAGAATGTCTGAAAAATTAACGCATCTATACCAACCAAACAATCCTTCTTTACTAAAAATGATTGCTCACACAATTGAAGGTGCAAAAAAACATAATGTATCAGTAGCTATGTGTGGTGAAATGGCTGGCGATGTTATGTCTATTCCTATTTTATTAGGATTAGCTGGAAAAGGACTTAATGCATTTAGTATGAGTGCTTCATCAATACCAAGAGCTAAAAAGTTTATCTCTAGTTTAAATCATAAAGACTGTATTGAGTTAGCAGAAAAAGCTATTAATTGTAGTACTTCTGAAGAAGTTAATAAACTTGTAAAAGATTTTTTAACTAAAAATAATTTAATGTAATAATTTGATAAACATGGACATTAAAATTGGACAATAATTCAATTCTCAGGAAAGGAATTATTGTCTTTTTATGTCTAAACAATTAACAGTAGAACAATGACTAGAAT
>CASDXH010000041.1 GCA_949285105.1 uncultured Mycoplasma sp.
CCAAGAAAATATTTAAAATAAAAAAACTCTCAACTTATATTTTAAAGTCGAGAGTTTAATGTAACATTAAAGTGTTGCACTTCACATGTCAGTTAGGGATCAAAATGGTTTTGTGCCATTTTAATGTCCTAGTTTATTATGTTTTACTTCTTAAATAAATTAATGTAATGTATGTATAAAATAATATTAAAGTTTTGGGACTGTATTTTCAGCTTTTAATCAGTTACCATCGATTCCTACAACAATCTTTGTTGGCATAAGATCTGTTCCATCAGTATTTTGGATTGTAACATAAACTAGTAGGTCATTTGAACTATCAGATTCTGTTACTTGAATTTTTATATCTTTAGCTTGTTCTGGTGTTAAAGGGGTTTTTAAAATATCGTTTAATGCTAGGGAACTATTACTTTTAATTACTTCAGTAATACCCATAACTTCTGTTTTAGTATGTTGAATAATTTTATTGTAATCAATTGTTAAATCGATATTATTTGAAGTTACAATTGTTTCGTCTGGAACATAAAAGTCTCTAATAACAGTACTTGGTGCAAATAGATCTTCATCACCTGTTAATGGTTTTTCTACAACTTTTAATCCAGGAGCAGTATCAGGAGTGTATTTTAAATCCGAAAGTTTAATTGAATATCCAAGTAATCCACCATATTTTGATTCTTGAGTAATTAAACCAACTTGACCAAAAATACTTCTATCATCGTCATCACCCATATATAACTCAATTAAATCATCAACATCTGTTTCAAAAGAGTTACTGTTATCACCATCATCAACACTATCTTTTTGTAATAACATTTTTTTAATACCTTCAATTTCAGTTGTTGTTGCAAACTTAGGTTTTAAAGTTAATTTTTTATTTTGATCATACATTCCATCAGGTTTTCCAGTACCTTCTTGTTCAACATCATATCAAACAGTAAGGTCTGTTTCTAATGTAACTGGATTAAATGAATTAACAACAATTTTTTCAATTTCAGCTTCTACTTCTATTTCGGTATCATCATCTTCATCTAATGTAGAACTACCTTCATATTCATACTCATATGTTTTATAAAATTTTGTTAAAACTTCATTAAAATCTTTTTGTAAATTTTCAACATTTAATTTTGATTTAAATGTTTTTTCTGCATCCATTAAAGCATTTTCATTAAAGTTTGGATCAATAACTTCTAAAGTAGTGGCTACATCTTGTGTAGTTCTACTTACTTTGCTAACTCTTGATTCAAAGTTAACTTTATTAACATTTTGGACAGAGTTATTATAAGTTGCTGCACAACTGGATAAAACTATAGATGAAGCAGCAAGTGCTGAAGATAAACTTAATCCTAATATAAGTTTTTTATTTTTTAATTTCTTTGCCATTTGAAATACTCTCACTTTCTTTTTCTATATTATAAAATATAGTAATAATCTATCTGGAGATTTATTGTAATAAAAATTATTAATTTTTAAATTTTACGAGAAAAATTTTTATGGTTAACCAATAAATTATTTTTTTCTTATTGATAAGATTATTAATAATAAAAAATAATTTATTCCATTAAAAAAGTACCCACAAAAATTTAGTGAATACTTTTTTAATTGATCCATTAGTAAATCAAAAACTTTTAAGTTTTATAAATTGATTTTTAAATTGTTTCATTTAATACATTAGAAATTATGATAAATTGTTGCCTAGAGATTAAATCCATAAATTATATTAGTTGAACCTGAGTATTATTATTAAAAACGTTTGAAAAAAAGAGAGAATAATATATATGAACTATAACTAATTATCACTTATGGAATGTGAATTATAATAATTAGAATATTACGAATTATTATAGGGTACTAATTTCAAGATCGGTTACAGGAAAGCTACTACATGTATAGAATATGTTGTTTTTACTATCAGCCTTTCTTAAGTTGGCAAAAGATTTAGGGTAGTAAACTTTTCCACTTATTAATTTCACTCTACATCAAGAACATTGTCCACTTAAACAATTGCTCAATAAAGATATTTTAGCTTTTTGCAATGCAACAAGAACTGTTTCATCAGCTCTAGCTTTAATTAATAAAATGTTTCCGTTTTGATGAATCTTAATGTTGTATGATGGTTTGTTACCAACATTAACATAATCTTCATAATTTTTAGGATTACCAATTTCATTAGAAGCTTCACATCTAATTAATTTTTCTTGCACTCCTAATTCATGTAATGTTTTAACTACAAATTTGTACATCACTTTAGGACCACAAATAAAGAAAGATGTATTTTTTGGATCACAATATTTTGAAATAATATTTTTGTCTATAAATCCACTTTCAAAGTCTTTAACTTTTTCTTCAGAAAGGACATGAACAACTTTTAGCTTACCATTACTTTTTTCTTCAAGATCTTTTAGTTCATCAAAGAAGATAATGTCTTTTTTCTTTCTGTTTCCAAATATTATTGTTAAGTTAAAGTCTTCTGTCTTTTCAACAATAGCTTTAGCCATTGATAAAAATGGTGTAATACCAGAACCACCAGCAATTGCTACAACATGTTTTTTATCTCTTAAAAAAGTGTAGTAGAAATCACCTTGTGGACCAGTTGACTTGATCTCATCATTTTCTTTAAGGTTATCTAATATGTAATTTGATAAATAACCATTTGGTTTCCTTTTAATTGTTAATTGATAAAAATTTTTCTTTAAAGCATCAAGTGGTGAACTTGATAAAGAATATGGTCTACTAATGTCGTAATTATTTACATTTAAAGTAATGTTTAAATATTGCCCAGCTCTAAAGAATGCAGCTTTATTATCTTTTGGCATAAATGTAAATCTTTTTACGTCATTATTTATTTTTTCAATTTTAACAATTTTTAAAGTATGTTTTTTTGGGTGTAATGAATTAGCTAATTCATTAACTTTATAACTTGTTTTAATATCACTGGATGTGGTATTTTGAATTCCCGCATTTCTTTTTTCTATCATTTTTTTAGTTGCTAAATCATCCATGAATTTGAAAAGACTTCTCTTATAAACTTTTTTCATTTTGTTTCTCCTTAAATTTAGCAAATGCTTTTTTACCAGCTATATCACCTGATTTATATGTTGTAGAATAACCGTGACCTCTAAATGAATAAGAACCAGCAAAGTATAATCCATCTATGTTAATGTCTCTATCTGCATTTCTACCTCTTACAACTGAACCATTCATTTTGTTTACATAATATCCATATATAACACCATTTTTAACACCTGTATATCTTGCAAATGTTATTGGAGTAGCTACTTCAATTTCTTCTATATGATCCATAATATTTATGTTCATTTTTCTTTCAAAATCTTTAATCATTTTGTAAGCTATTTCTTCTTTTACTTTGAAATAGTTTTCTTCATTAACATCATTTCAAGCATCAGTATATAGTGTTGTAAATGACAAGATGCATGTACCTTCAGGCGATGCATTTTTTGAACCATTATTTAATACAACAACAATATATTCATTATTTGTATCTATAGATCCCATGTTTTTGAAAACTTGTTCATGATCTAAACTTGAAAGACAGAAATAAGAATAATCTGTTAGATTTAATTTTTTTGCATCTATATTTAAACCAATATAGAAACTATAACCTTGTGCATTAAGTTTTCTAAAGTTAACAAGTTTTTTATCTCATTCTGGAACTTCTTTTTTATCTATTAATTCACCGTAAACGATGTTTGGTGAACAATTTGATACAACAATTTCAGTTTCAATAGTTCCTTTTGATGTCACTACATTTTTTATCTTTTTATCTACAACATCAATTTTTTCAACTTTTGTGTTGAATCAAACTTCTCCACCAAATTGCTGAATTTTAGTAACTAAAGCGCTTGATATTTCGTGACTTCTATCACTTGGTATTGCTGGACCAAATTTTATATACTCAGCAAACATAACAGCATAAACTGTAAAGTCTAATTCCTTTGGAGGTGTTCCCAAATAAACTCAGTAAGAAGCCAACACATTTTTAGCAAATTTAGAAAGTTTAAAAGTATCTAAAATTTGTCTAAGTGTATAACTTCCTGAAGATAAATAATTAGGGAAGTTTTTTCTAATTTCATCAATAGTTGCTTTACCACGTTTGAATTCTAAAAATCCAGCACATTCATATAAGTCATAACAAAGATCAATAAATCTTAATACTTCTTTATATGAGCCTTTATCATATTCATCCATTTTTCTAGCAAACTCTTCTCTACCATACGGGAAAGAATATAATTTTGTTTCTCCGTTTTCTTCTATAGCTAATGTAAATGCTTCGTTAATAATGCATCAATCAATTAAGTCATTAGCTCCTAAATCATCAAAAAATTTATACACTATTCCTTGATTTTCTTTTGTACCAATTGCACCTAGTTCATGAAGAGCGGGTTCAAATTCAAACCTTCCTCTAACAAAACTACTTGCAAATCCACCTGGAACATTATGTTGTTCAACTAAAAGAACTTTCATTCCAGATTTAGCCATTCTTGCTGCAGATGCAAGTCCTCCATTACCAGCACCCACTACAACAGCATCGAATTTATGCTTATTCATAAACTCCTCCTCATTTTATAAAACATATTACTATATAATATAGTATATATCATATTTATTTTATAATACCATTTTTTAAATTTATCAAGTAGTTATTTATAAAATTATTACTTTCATATGAACTTATTGATCCTGAAAGTATTTTGTTATTTGTTGGTTAGCAATTTATACTAAAAAGGCTAATCAAAAATAACTAATGTAGAAATTGTTATTTAATAAGCAATTTATTTTTTTAAGTTGATAAATAAAAATAGGAGTACTAATAACTCCTATAAAAATTTTTTAACCTCGATAAATATATATAAATTTGAAATTACTTGTTTTCTTAACAGGAAAGTTAATAGATCATGTTTGTATTTGATATTAACAATCGTTAAATACTTTTATCTTAATAAATGACTTAATTTTAAATACAAATTAATTTTTCATAATTAGTATCATTATAAAAAACATATATAGGTAGAGTAAATAGTAGTTATCTCAACCATTTTTTATTTTTTCATGTTCTTTTTATAAAAAATATAGTTCTAAAAATGATTTTAAAGCCCGTAGATAGCACAAAGCA
>CASDXH010000042.1 GCA_949285105.1 uncultured Mycoplasma sp.
AGTTGATGAATAATAAATTCCTGTTGAAGATGTGTTTCTCTTCAATTCTCTTGATATCGTTGATCTATTTTTATTTAAAATTTTTGCAATCTTATTCATTGAATATTTTTCTTTATTTCAAAGTAAATAAATTAAGTGTCTTTCCTCTGCAGTTAAATGTTTATAAGTGTTCATAAGTACTCCTAATATTTATTATCTTTTGATTGGTGAACACTTACAAACAAAACAAATGAAGTGCACACTCTTTTTTTCTGAGTGTTGCACTTCACATGTCAATCGAGCAACTAGGACATTAAAATGGGACAAAACCATTTTGATGTCTTAGTTTAGGATTAACTGATGACTTAATTTTTATTCAAAAATATACAGGATTTGCTAAAGGAAATCAAATTCCAACAGATGATATTCTTTCATTTAAAGTACAAGCAAAATTATTTCTTGGCAATAGTGAATTTAACAATATTCTTCTTCTGAAATTAAGACAATATTGAATGACAATTCAAAAAGAAACGATGAAATCAAAAAGTTCTTATCTTTTTATTCTGAAGACTATTTAAAAACTATTGAATCAAATAATTATGATTTAGAAGTTATTTCAGATGACATTTTTAGTTACATAACAATAAAAATTATTTTTAATGAAAATGATATTTCTAATAAACAATCTTTATTAACTTATACCGTTACTTATAGTGGATTTAAAACCGAATAACTATAAATAAAGTTTATATAGATTGTAATATTGGTAATGTGTGATAATCGATTATCACCGTTACCTTTTTTAATACATTTTTTTAATAGAGAATTTGACTAAAGAAAATTTTAATATAGAACAATTTACTATATGACATTTAATTTCATATAAGCAAGATATGTATTATTGCTAGCCCAGTAATAGGAAATAAAATTTTTAAGCTTGAAAATTTAAAAAATATAGTGAATTTTATACCATATCGTGTAGAAAGATTTTTATTATTTAGGGTTGAAAAAGATATTTTTAAAAATAGAATATGACTATAATAAATAGTTTATGGTAGTATTATGACTAAAAAATATAAAATAATATTAACTTCAATTTCTACTCTTTTAGGTGTTGGTGCAATTGCTACATCAACTCTAATTAACTCAAGTAAAACATTTGATAATTTAACTAATATTTTGAGCAATGATTCAAATTTACAAAATGATTCTACTGTAGAAAACAAAAATATTAATAGAGAAAGTGCACAACAAGTTAAACCATTAGTACCTCTTGATTATGACCAAAGTGTGCCACTACTTGTTCAAGAAAATGGACCTATTATTTCTCAAAAAAGTAAAATTAGTTCATTAGATTGATTTGGAGCTGAAAAATGACATATCGATTTAAATGAAGCAAAATTAGGTAACACAACTTTTTTACCAACAGGAGTGAATAAAAATAATTTAAATCAGTATTTTGGTTCTGCTATGTTGAATTTTTCTCTTGATAAAAATAATAATAGATTGTGAGTTCTATCTAATAGTGGATGAAGAAATAATTTTGATAATGTTGAAAAACAAAGGGTTATGGAAGTTGATTCATTAACGGGAAAAATATTGCAAATTAAAGAAATTAGTTTTCAAGGGCATAAAGGGGAATTATATAGAAAAATACAAGTTCTTGATTCTGGTAATGTTATGATTTACAGTCATGGTAAAGCTAATTTTGATTTATATGATGCCAAAACAAAAAATATTACCACAATTAGTTATGATGCTAATTCTTTAACTTCAACAATGGATTCAGATATAAAATCAATGAGTAGACCGAATGGAGATGTTAGAGCATCAAAGACTTTTTCTTTTTTATTTTCTATATCACATGGAGTTAATATTGCTGTATTTAGTACTGAGGCATATTCTGTTAATGAAAGAAATATAAAAAACTCAGGAAAAATTTTTTTTGCATACGTAGATGATAATTTAAAACCATTAGCATCAAACGGGCAATGGAATGAAACTGTTTTTATGAATAGTAGAGACAAAATGACTGAAGAAAAATATGAAGTTATAAAAGAAAACAATATCACACCATCTTCTAAACCATATGTTAGTCACAATGGAGATAGCTTTCCAAAATTAAGTTATAAACTACCTGATAATAGAACATTAGTTACAATTTACGATAAATTATACATTTTTTGACCTTCATCAAATTCAAATGGTCCAGAATATAAATCGTTTGATTTGAATGTGACAGATGACAAGGGTAAACTGAGACCTATAGAATCGTGAACAACAGATACAGACAGTAATGTTTATGTGAAATTTGCAGGTGATACAAAAATACAAAAAATTTCTATATTAGGATCAACTAAAAATGATACTAGCATATCTGTTTCTCCATATTATGATATAAGTGGTTCAGAAATTGAAGACATAAAAAATAATGCAAAAAATTTTGTTATGTATAATGTTTATGGTTATTCGGGACAAATAATGTTATTGAATCCTGTTCGTGTTGAAAAGAGTAGTATTCCAAATTTGAGCGATGAAAATACTTCTAATAATTTTAAATCTAAAAAATATGGTTTAGCAGCTGCAATTGTCGATAATAGAAACTCTCCTGGACAAGGAGATTCTAAAGGGTTATTAAATACAGAAGCAGCATTTACTAAATCATCAACATTTAATATTGATGATTCAATTATACAAAACAAATTACCTAGCGAAATTGACAGATCAGATATAAAAATCTCAGACGGTGGTTTCTTTACTAACAATAGCACTCGTGATGAATCGGGTAATTTACTTTATCCTCAATTCTCTAAAGAAATGGATGATAAAGATAATTCTAAAAAAAATTTAAAAGTAACTGTGAATATTGATCAAATTCCGTGATTTGTTAATAACGGTATAATGCCAAGTAATATACCTCCATTGACTGTAACTAAAGAGTTTCAAACATCACAAAAAATTGATCAAAGAGTATCGTGAAAAGAAGCTGCTTTAGATTATGATTTCTTGAATACATTGCCTTCAAAAGTAACAACTGATGATGTGAAAAGATTTGATCCTTTCTCTATTAATTTGGTTTCTCAAAAAACATCTATTAGCGGTGAAACTTATCCAAAAAAAGAGTATTCAATTAAAAATCAAGATGATAATAATGGAAAAATTACCATAACAACTAAATATTATTATTTACCTGTTGGAGTTGAGGTAAAAAAAGAAAACGTTTTAATAGCAGAATTTGAAAAAGATTACACAATTTTCAGTTTAGGATCTAAAACTAATTTTAGTTTCATAGGACAAAATGCTAATAATGAAGAAAACATCACTTCTATTCCACAATTAAAAGAATTAAGTCAATCCAACCTTCTTCCTAGTAGTATTGATTCAAATAATATAGAATCAATATTAAGATTTATAAACACAGATGCATCAAAAGGATTTCCTTTGAGCAAAATGAGTTTTCATGTTCAAGCAAATGACGATAATGGTACCTTAAAAATTACTGGTACATTGCCAGCTGGATATTATCCAAATGGAATTCAACAAACTTTTTCAAAAACATATATTGGTTTAAATAAAAAAACAAATTATAAATTTAATGTTAATTATAATCCTTCTGGAATAGAAAAAAAGAAATTTAGACCAAGCGAAATTGATGAACAGGACATATACAAATATTTTGTAACATACAGTGGATACAATTCATCAGATTTGTCTTTAGTGCTAACGCCAAATGATGAAATTGGAAAACTAAATGTGAAATTTATGTTAGATTCTAGTTATCCTGATTCAATAGCAAATAATGCTAATGGATTTGTCAAAAATGACGATGGGTATACATTTGAAACTACAATTGATGGTTTCAAGACAAATGAGGAATATCAGACACAATACCAAGTTGAATTTGTAGATGATAATGACATTTCCTTAGATGAAATAAAAAAATTTACTCCTAAACAGATAGAACAAACATTAAAAGGAAATTCTGATAAAACTTCGCTATTAAGATTACTTATAGGAAAGCAAATAATTAGTTCAGAAAAAGACTTTGCTTTAGCAATGATAAAAACATTAGGTAGTAGCATTCCAAGAAAAGAAAACCTAACTGAAAATAATTTTTTATATAATATTTACTATAATGATCCTAATGGGGAAATCACAGTTAAATTGACTTTCAAAAATATTGATGGAATAGATGGGGAGATATCTTTTATACAAAGATTTACAGGCTTTGCTAAAGGTAATCAAGTTACAACAAACGACGTATTATCATTTAAAACTCAATCAAAACTTATTATCGATAATAATGATTTTATAAACATTCTTCCAACTGATCTTTCAAATAAATTAAATGATAATGTAAACAGAATTAGCGAAATCATGAAATATATTAATTATGTTTCGGGGGATTATTTAGAAGCTATTAATTCTAATAAGTTTATGCTTGAAGTTATTCCTGATAACGTATTTGGTTATTTAACAATAAAGATAATTTTCAATAAAGATGATATAAAAGATACTAATTCATTGCTTTCTTACACTGTTACATATAATGGTTTCATGAAAGAATAAATAAAATTAAAATGTACTAAAATATTATTCAAGTTTTTAAATTTTATTATTTATTTCTTGGAAGTAATTTAGTAAAATTGTTTAACAACTATATGCAAAATAGGTAGTGTAGCGATTTTTGGAGAAACTCATTTTTAGGTTATCTTTTAAATCGCTTGATAACAACTATTTTATATCACATAATCTATTTGGGAATAATATAGTTAGTTGATTTAATATTTGAGGTCAGTTGTGAACAGCTCTTGAATCATAATCTTCTTGAATGTTGATTAAACACATGTAAATTATTTTTGACAACGATTGGGTGTTTGTAAAAGCACCTTTTGTTTTTGTAATCTTTCTAATATTTCTATTTAGATTTTCTATTGTGTTTGTTGTGTAGATCATTTTTCTA
>CASDXH010000043.1 GCA_949285105.1 uncultured Mycoplasma sp.
ATTCTAGTCATTGTTCTACTGTTAATTGTTTAGACATAAAAAGACAATAATTCCTTTCCTGAGAATTGAATTATTGTCCAATTTTAATGTCCATGTTTACATGTCAATCGAGCAAAAATAGTGTGGGGGATACAATACAAACACACTATTTTTATTTTCTGTAAAATATAAAAACTATTTGGCAATTATATTATTTGCATAGTTTATAGATATCTATAAACTACAATAAATGTAAAATTATTATTTTGATATAAAGATTTTTAACAAATAAAAAAAACTGGCAAAAGCCAGTTTAAATTTTAATGGAGCAGATGACGGGAATCGAACCCGCGTCTCGACCTTGGCAAGGTTGCATTCTACCATTGAACTACATCTGCATTTACCAAGTAATAATTATTATATTATAAAAACAAAGCATTTAAAAATTAATTTAAACTTAATATAAAATAAATGATTATTTAAATATTTCGATGCAAAATCTGATTTGTGATTATAATTAACATGCGCGTATAACTAAAATAATTGAACGATAATAAAGGAGGTAATCTTTGAAATTAGTAATAAACAAAAATAAATATTGTTCTGTTCAAAACTATGATGATATAGAAGATTTAGAATTCTTTGACAAAGAATTGGAAGAAACTGAAAAAACAGATGACAGCTCCTTATCAGACTCTGTCTCTGAAAAATTAATGGAACATTATAACGAAAGTGAGTTTAATGAACATTATTATCAACAAAATAAAAGTTTAAAAGAATATTTTTTTAATACTAAATCTACAAAAAATTCTCTTTGATTTTTGTTTGTATATTTACTTGTATTCATTACAATAAATTATTTAATATCAAATTATATTTTGTCTGAACAAATTTTTAATCCTAGTGCATCAATCAGTAATAATTATTTAATTTGATCAAACTCTGTTACTAGAACATGTATTATAGTATTTTTCTTAATTTCCTTTATCTTAACTTTATTTAGTAACATAGGATTTTTGATTACAAGCAAAAGCTTTAAAGAGAGATTAATAATAAATTCAATTATCCAATTCTTTTATCTACTCGTATTTCTTTTTGAATTTCTTTCATTTTTGCATATAGACTTATTCTCAAACGATGTTTTAGCTGATCTAGGATATGGATTTTCATTATTTAGTTGAAATGATAATTTATTATTTGTTGCTATGTTTATAATACCTATATTAATTTACCTTATTAATAGCAAGAACAACTTTGAAAATAAAAAGACTGTTGATATTAAAAAAAATAATCTTGTTTATTTCTTATATATTATTTCTATAGTTTTAATTTTATTTGTAACATTAACTAGTAACCTTTATGACAATGTATTAATTGATAGTAGAGATAATTATTCAGTTATAACAAATGTTGTAGTAATAGTGTTGTCAATACTTGCTATCATTCTAGGAGTTAATAGTAAATCTGTTGCTTTAGAACTTGCTGAAAAATTCAGTGAAAAAAATTATAGACTAGCTTTCCATTGTTTTAATATTTTCTTCTTTTTGGTTAAAGTTTTATCTATAATGACATTGGCTTTATCATTAGTAAATATTGCTACAACTTTATGAAACTATTTAAACTATAAAGCTTATTTAAATAATAATTGAGAAATGATCCAATTAAATTATTCTGGGATAATACTTACAAACTTTACTAAGATTTCAAATATTAATATTATTAATGATTCTTTTAAGCCCCTTACAACTTATAGACTAACGTTTGGTTATTCGATTTCAAGTTTTACATTTGTGTTACTTATCTTTTTAATTCTTCCTGTTAAATGAGTTTTATTAGTTTATGATAAGTACTTTATAACTTCAAATAACAAACATGTTGGAAACCAAATCTATTACCAAAATAAAAATAATTCTATAAATAGTGGAGTTTCAACTTATAGAAATAATGATCCAACAATAGTTGATAATCAATCTCATCACTTTTTAGAAGAAATAAAAAGAGCTTATGAATTAATTGAACAAAACATTCTTACAGAAGAAGAATTTAAAGAAATAAAAAGAAAGATAATCGAAAAGATTTAAGGTTTTAAAAATTTAAATATTTTATGATCAATTGATTGTAAAATATTTATTTTTTTATTTATATACATACACTAATGAGCTCAACTTTATTAAACATAATAACTTAGTGGACAAAATCAATAACTTGTAACTAACATAGAACTTATTTTTTTAAATTTATAAAAGCAAAATTAAATATAATAATTTGGATTGTTAAGTAAAATATTTTGGAATTTATATAGAATCAAAAATGAGTATAAAAACTTTTGATGATAATTTTAAATATCTAAATGAAAATAACACAAGTAAAAATAAATTAATTCACAAATTGTTTGGCGATAAGACATTTATCATTCTAATGTTTTCGCTTTTCATTCCTTCAGCTTTACAATAGTTGATTACTATTGTTGTAACATATGTTGATATATTTTTTATTTCAGGATTTGCTCCAGATAAAATAACTATTGATAATAGTGTTATCAATATAGCAAATCCTGGAACAATCGCTAAAACAGTAGTTGGTATATCAACATCAATCATTAATTTTTCGCTCATGGTTATGTTTGGTATAACTTCAGGTATTGGTTTGTTACAGCTCAATATTATGGGCAAAACAAAAAAATTAATTACAACAAACTATTATTTATAAAATCCTTGTTAGTTTAGTGTTAGTCAGTCCTTTTATTATTATAATGATGGTTATGCCTTTTGAAATTGTGTCAGTTAAAAGAAATGTGTTTAACCCAGTCTCAACAAGTGAATCAGGTTTAATATCAAATATAGCTTCTACATATTTGTTTTGAAGTGCTCCAGGATTTTTTATAATAATTCTTGTTTATACTCTAGGATATTCTTATAGAGTAATTGGAAAACCAAAATATGCTCTAATAGCTTCATTGTGTTCAATGTGTGTGAACATCATAACTGACCCATTGCTAATCATCTTTGAAAAAGATTTAAATAATGCGGTAAGAAATATAGTGCTTGCTACAATATGTTCTAGATTTATTGAGTTCTTGGTTATGTTTATTTTTATCTATGCCAAAAAAGAATATTATCTATTCATCAAGAAAGTTAAACTTGATTTTAAGACATTTAAAGTAACAATTAAAAATTCATGACAAGCAATTCTAAATGATGCACTATATGGTTTTGGCACATTATTTTTAGTGATGTGTTTACTAATCTATGATGAGAATAGTCATGATGCATTCACAACAGTGTCAATTATTATTCAATTTTCAAATGTTATTTTTCCAGGTATGGCCGCAAGCTGTGCAGTTTTGATTGGTAGTGAATTAGGAAACAATAATATTGAGAAAGCAAAAGCAAACAGTATTTGCTTGATTACTTGAGGGTCAATAATAATATTGGTATTTGGATTAATATTGTTTGCATTATCTTGATTTATCAATACAATATTATCGCCTCCACCACTAATAGAAGACACATCACTTTATAACTAGTGATTAGCTAATCAAGAATTAACTAAACAGGCTAAAGAGTAATGATGCCAATTATATTCGGTCAGGGTATCTTTTCATTCTTTATTTTTCAATAAAAGCTGGCAGTTCTAAATATATCTTTTTTACTGACGGATTTGTTATGTCCGTGTGATGTATAGTTTTAGGTTCACTACTTTACACTAAAACAATTAATCATGAAAATTTAAAATCATCCTTACTATTGTTTTTATAGTTGAATTTAATCAAATTGCTAAAGCAATAACTTCTTTTATTATGTATAGATGATCTAACTTGGCTGTTAATATAACAGTCAATAAATAACATTTGATTTCTATAAATACAACAATTTCTTTTTCTTTGGTTTTTTAGAAAAAGAAATTTTTTATTTGCTGTCTTGATTGAACTTATTAAACATGTAAAAAACAATCATGTTATCCTGTTATAAAGTTATTAAATACCAAAAAATGGATTTATTTTTTATGTTCATTTTTCGTGGTTATTAAAATATTTAAATATTTAAAATTTTATGTAAAAAAAATCAAAAATAGTATAATATATAAATGTAATGTGTGCCTATAGCTCAGTTGGATAGAGCATACGCCTTCTAAGCGTAGGGTCAGGAGTTCGAATCTCTTTAGGCGCGCCATTTAAAAAATATAAACGCTTTGTTCTCTTTGAATGAGGTGTTCTCTAAATTACATGTGAAGTGCAGCACTTCAATGTTACATTAAACTCTCTACTTTGAAATATAAGTTGAGAGTTTTTTGTTTTAAATATTTTATTGGTACATTTAATAAGCTATCATTTATTGACATTAGTGGAAAGAAAAACAAGATTGGCGATTATTAGAAAAATAAAAGGAAAAAGAATAGTTCAATGATGGCTGAAATGTATACCATTATTAGGGATGAAAAATTACCAATCAAAAGCATAACTATTAATAATGGATTAGAGTTTCAAATGATGGGTATAATAGCAAAAAAATTCAACTTTAAAGTTTACTATTGTTAACTTTATTCTTCATTCCAAAGAAGTACTAACGAAAACATAAATCGGTTAGTTAGAAGATCATATAAAAAAGGAACTGATTTAAGTTTAGTAAGTGAAGATAAAATTAAAACTCTTGAATGAAAAGTAAATAACATTCCAAGAAAAATGTTTGGTTATAAGACAGCTTATTAAATGTACTAAGAAAATATTTAAAATAAATAACTTTCAACTTGTATTTCAAAGTAAAGAGTTTAATGCAACATTAAAGTGTTGCACTTGACATGTCATTTGATAATGTATAAATAATTGTGAAAACTCCTTACAGGTAAAATATAAGTAAGGAGTTTTTATTATGTCTAAAAAAAATAATGTTGATCCTAAAATAGCAGAAATTGCAAGCAATTTTAAAGT
>CASDXH010000044.1 GCA_949285105.1 uncultured Mycoplasma sp.
ACCAAGAAAATATTTAAAATAAAAAAACTCTCAACTTATATTTCACAGTCGAGAGTTTAATGTAACATTAAAGTGTTGCACTTCACATGTCAGTTAGGGAACTCTCAACTTATATTTTAAAGTAGAGAGTTTAATGTAACATTAAAGTGTTGCACTTCACATGTCAGTTAGGGAACTAGGACATTAAAATGGGACAAAACCATTTTGATGTCCTAGTTTAATTTGAGTCTTTTTTAAGATTGCATAAGTTTGTTCAAATGATTGAGTTTTTATATTACTTTCAGTTGTATCAACATCTATTGGTAGATATTTTATGATTGCTGTAATTTTAATACTTCCAGTATTAACATCTTGTCCTCTTATACTGCAACTTTGCTCGATTGACATGTGAAGTGTGCACTCTTTTTGAGTGTTACGATTCACATGTCAATTGAGCAACTAAAATTAGTGGGTTGTTTAACTAAAATTAGTTTTTCTATACATGATATATTGTAACAATAATAAAAATAAACCCTTAGCTAAAATAGAAACTAAGGGTTATATATATCAAAATAGTAATTGTTAAAAATTATCTTTTAAAAAATAAAAGAAGAATTCAAACTTTTTTATTCGATTGCAAAGCCACTATATGTAACTGTATAAATTAATAAAGAGTTTGGATTAAATGAACCATTTTGTTCAAATATTATTTTTATAGTAAGATATCCAAATATATCATCATCAATTACTTCTAAAGTATACTGACCATTTCTTATAGAATTTTGGTAATTAGTAGACAAAAAACTTATATATTTATTTATTTCTTCATTTTTGTCATTACCTTGTAAATTCTTTTTTAATTCGCTAGGAAGAGTATTTTTTAATTCAGGATTATCAACAAATAATTTTGATTGTGTTTTAAATGAAAAAATGTCGTCAGTAGGAACTTGGTTTCCTTTGGCAAAACCGGTGAATCTTTGTATAAAAACAAAATCGTTGTTTTTAATTCCTAAAACATCATTAAACGATAATTTAACAGTTATTTCACCATTAGTATCATTGTAATAAATGTTCTGAGTAAATTTATTTTCATCAAAAAATTGCTTTAGGTTACTACCAATACTATCAACAACATTTTTTGCAAAATCTTGTTCGTTTGATATTTTTGTATTTCCTATAAATAACTCATTATTGTTTGATGAAGATGTTAATAGTTGCTTTATTTGATTTGGAGTATATTTTTTTATGGTGTTGAAGTCTTCATGATTATCATCTTTAAAAGAGACAACATATTGATTTTGATATTCATTTGTGGTTTTAAAACCGGCGATTATATATTCTTTAACATATTTATTATCATTTAATTGAAAACCAGATTTATCAATTACATTTTTTGGATATGAATTATCAAGAGTGAATTTAACAGTAAGACTACCTTCTGCATCATTTGGCAGTAATTCTATACCTATATCAGATGAATTGAAACCACTATAATATAAAAAATAATTATATATAATTTGCTCATTGATTTCTGATGGTCTATATTCATATTTTTTAAAGTTTGTTGGAGCATCATTCAATTGGAAAATATAATCATCAATTTTATTTAAACCAGTATAGGTTTTAGAAAATGCTTTGTTTAGATTTTGATCACTATAATATCCATCTTGAAGTTTTCCAGTTATTTTTAACGTACCATTAACATCATCAGAAACAACATTAAACTTCATCTTGCTAATAGGATACCCCATAGATGTATCTGTATTAATAAATTTTAAAATACTATCATAATCACTAGAATTAAAACTACTAGGTAATAAATTATCTTCGCTAAGTTCTTTTAGCTGCGGAATTTGGGTAATGTCTTCCATATCATTGTTACCATTTGAACTAACAAAATTAAATGCTTTAGCATCATCTTTTTTAAAAGTTGTATATTTTTGCGTAAATTCTTGAGTAACCAAATTACTTTGTAAAACATCCACATCTAGTGGTAAATATACATATTTTACCTTTATTGTTATTTCTCCATTTGTATCATCTCTATTTTCAATAGAATAAGTTTTTTCTGGAAATTTTTCTCCATTTATTGATGTTTGTTGCGAAGAAATATTTATGGAAAAAGGATCAAATCGTTTCACATCATCAAGTGTTACTTTAGTGGGTAAAGTATTTTTAAAATCATAATCTAAGTTGACATTCTTTCAAGAAACTCTTGATTCAATATTATTAGTTGTGTAAAAAGTTTTTTCGATAGTTAATGGCGGAATGTTGTTCGGCATAACTCCATTATTGACAAATCATGGAATTTGATCGATATTAACAGTTATTTTTAATGACTTATTCTTATCATCTATATTTGTTTTTACAAATTGCTTATATTTTGGTTTGCCAGTAGAAGAATCAATGGTACTATTTGTAGTAAGAAATCCTCCTTCTGTAATGTCCAAATCATTTCTAGTAATTTCACTTGGCAATTTGTTTTGTAACACTCCTTGTTTAATATTAAAAGTAGAAGATTTGGTAAAAGCTTTATCAGTATTAAGTAAACCTTTTGAATCTCCTTTTCCCGGATCTTGTCTACTATCTACAATTGCAGCAGCTAAACCATAATTTTTATTTTTATATTTTTCAGCATTGATAACATCAGATAAATCGACAATACTTCCTCTATTCACTCTAACTGGATTAAGCAACATAATTTGTCCAGAATAACCATAAACATTATATAAGACAAAATTTTTAGCATTTAAGTTAATTTCTTCTATTTGTGAACCACTCAAATCATAATAGGTGGACATTTCTATAGTTGTATTATCTGGTGTGGCTCCCAATATTTTTATTTTTTGAATTTTTGTATCACCAGCAAATTTAGCATAAACGTTATTATCAGTGTCCGTAGTTCATGATTCAATTGGTCTATATCTTTGCCCGGAACTATCTTCAAGATTTAAATCATAACTTTTGAAATTAGGTTCATTATTATTAGTTGTAGGTCAAAAAATATATAGCTTGTTGTATATAGTTACAAGCGTTCTACCATCAGGCAGTTTATAGCTTAACTTAGGAAAACTATCCCCATTGTAGTTAACATATTTTATTTTCGTAGCAATACCGTTTTTATTAATGGATTCAAAATATTCATTTGTCATATTATTTCTAGAATCCATATATTTAGCCGTTGATCAAGTAGAAGAACTTTTATTAAGTGGTTCTAAATTATCATTTACATAAGCAAAATATATATTTCCTGATTTCTCAATCCCTACTGTTTGATCAGATCTATATGCTTCCGGGGTAAAAACAGCAATGTTTACACCAGAACTAATAGAAAACAAGAAAGAAAAAGTTTTTGAAGCTAATGAATTCATAGCTTTTATATCATCATTCATTGATTTTGTTAAATCATCTAAATAACTAATAGTTTCTATAGTTTTTGTTTTTGCATTGTATAAATCAAACGATTGATCCCCATGACTGTACATAATTACATTACCAGAATCTAGAACTTGTATTTTTCTATATAATTTATTCCTATCTCCCTGAAAAGAAATATCATTTACACTCAAAACATTACCAGTTCTAACATCTACTTGCATTAATCTTTGCTTAGGAACATTCACACCTTTATTATTACCGCTATTTGATAATAATCAAAGTTCATGCTTATTTCTGTCCAATGCATAATTTACAACCGCTGAATCAAAATATTCTGTTCAGTTAGAATTAGTTATACCATTTGGTAAAAACCTAACCCCACCCATAGAATTAGGATCTTCTAAATCAATAGTTCATCTAGTTGATCCAAATCAATCAAGCGAAGATATTTTACTTTTTTGAGAAATTATAGGACCTGTATCATCAACAAGCAAAGGTATGCTCTGATTATAATCGAATGGGACTAAACCATTTGCTCTTTGTTCCTGATTACTTGATATTTCAGAAACATTCGAATTAGCGTTGTCTTCTTTTTTTTCTGAACTATAATTATTGCCACTTTTTTGATGATCAAATAAATTACCTAATACACTTGTAGTCATCAATCCTAAAGAAGTAATCGATAAAAATGATGATAGTAATATTTTTTTCCTTTTATTCATAAAAAACCTCATGATGCCTTTTTTAAAATTTTACTAATATATATATTTAATTTCAACAAATAGGAAATATGTAGTTCATATAGTTCAATAAATAATTTAATTTACAGAGTATATATAATGTTAATTTTTATAAAACATGTCCTAAGATATCAATAAATAAAATGAATGTTATATAGGGTACTGTCTCATTTTTTGGAGAAACTCATTCTTAGAAAAAAGTTTAAAATAAATTTTAGAAGTGAGTTATGTCAAAAAAACCAGAAAACAAAGACGAATTAAATATACAAGAATTATTAAAAAATAGTTGTGTTGAATCTATGTTAGATTAAAAAAAACTAATTGGTAAGATTAAAAAACATTTTATTGAATCTACTTTAGATGCTGAATTTGATAAACATATGGGTTATCAAAAACACAATCAAAATTCTAGAGATATTTCTAACAATTATAGAAAAGGAAAAACTAAGAAAACAATCTCAACCGATAATGGAAAATTGATATTAAAGTTCCAAGAGATGAACTATCAACATTTGAACCAAAGATTGTTAAAAAGCATGAAAGAAATATCTCTAGAATTGAAGATCAAATACTTTTCTTATATTGAAGATCAAATACTTTTCTTATATTCAAAAGAATGTCTACTATAGACATTCAGGAAACAATATATCAAATGTTTTATTGTGATTTAGACAAAGACACAATTTCTAGAATCACAGATAAAATAATTCCAGAAATTGTAATGTGACAACAAAGACCGTTAGAGTCTGTTTATCCAATTATATACATAGATGGAATCAGATTCAAAATTAGAGAGGATTCTGTCTACAAAGAAAAATCAGTTTATTTAATAATTGGCGTTAATTCTGAGGGAAAAAAAGAG
>CASDXH010000045.1 GCA_949285105.1 uncultured Mycoplasma sp.
TAAATAATTCTAGTCATTGTTCTACTGTTAATTGTTTAGACATAAAAAGACAATAATTCCTTTCCTGAGAATTGAATTATTGTCCAATTTTAATGTCCACGTTTATAAGGGTATTTTTATAATTTTATATAAACTTTTTTATATCTTAAAACTCAATGTATTGCAGTGAATGCAGCCATTAAAACAATAATGATAGGAACAGCTGCACCTGCACTTACTTTATTAAGTGCATTCTCACCAATTCCACCTTCTAAAGCAAAACCTACAAGTTTTAAAGTTATATATGTGAATATTGAGTTAGCTCCTCAATCAGCAAATAAATCATATTTGGGTTTGAAGTTATTAAATAAGTTGAAGATACCTCAAATCATTGCAGATAAACTTGCTGTGAATAGAGCATACATTGGAGTTCCACCTCTTTTAGCAGCATAGAAATGTAATCCTACAATAAAGAATAAAGATAAGAACATTAACACTGAACAAATCACTCAATAAGATTTGTGTTCTCTTAATTCATAATAAACTGATCCAAACAGTAAAATCATTGCTCACATGATTCCACCAATAACTCCACCTTCTAGGATTTTATTTGCAAACGCAAATAGACCATTTTGATATAAAACAGACATTATAGCAATAATAAATAAGATAGTAACTAATCTAGCTCATTTTGAAAGAGCAATGAAAGGTAAAGAGAATAAACCAGCTAAACCAATATTTTGTAAAGTATCTCACACTCATCCACCATAAAGTTGCATTGCAGGTGTGCTTGGAGGAGTAAATGTTTCACCAGTTTTTACAAGAATAAAGTATAAGCTAAATAATCCCATAATGGCTGTATATCATTTAGTACCATTAACCATAATAGTTTTTATTTTAAATTTGTCAGTTTTAACAAATACTGAAGCAAAAGAAAGAACAACTAAAGCTAAAACAATTCAGAAAGAAACTGCATAAATTTTTATTTGGATACTAAGGGCTTCAAAAGTTTTATTAGGATCTGTTCAAACATCTATTCATCCATCTTCAAGACCATTAATAACACTACCCAATCCCATCAGAGCTAAAAATCTTGTCGCTAATTGTAGATAAGCTCTTAATGTTCCATATTTTCTTTCTCTACTTTTAAAGCTTGGTATGATAGTTAACCCTATAGCAAAAATAAACATTGGTGCAAATAAATCAGCAAATGACACTCCCGGGGTTTGAATATTACCATTAATACCAGGAATCATCACTCCAGGTAAAACTATTAAAGCACCATTATTAGCTCCACTACCTGGAGCATGCATAAATAAAGAACCCAAGAATGTTCCAAAGTCGCCTTTAAATAAATTATTCCCAAATAAAGGAACAATAATAGATAAAGCTAGCATGAACATACAAAAACCTTTAAAACGATCAACAGAAAGAATTCTTTCTTTTATTGTTTTTTTATCATGTTCATCCTTAAACTCTAAATTGTTTGGTAAAGAAGAATTAGTTTCACTTTGTTGTTGATCTTCAGAAGATTTTGGGTTTTCTTCTTTTGTTTCATTATTAATATTTTCTTCTTCGACTTCTTCTTTTGAAGAAGCATTAGCTTTTTTTGATTTAGAAGTTTTTGTTGTTTCTTGGTTTTCAGGTTTTGTTTTACTTGTAGAAACAACTTCTTGTTTTGTCTCTTCTTTAGGTTCAACTTCAGAATCTACTGTAGTTTTAGTTGAAGACCTTTTGAAGAAACTTTTAATGTTTTCAAATAACAGCATTTTCATTCTCCTTATTTTTTAAATAGATAATTTTTTATTTGTCTTATATAAACCAAATGCAACAGCGGTTAATACTACAACAGCAATTATCCCCTCTATTGCAGCAAGTCATGCAGGTGCATCAACTAAAGCAGCATCTGGACCAACAGCTCCATAAACACCAAGCACAAAGAACTCAATTAAAAACATGATAATTGGGTTCTTACCCCATCAAACAAATGGAGTAAATTTTGACTTGTAGAAGGTTGAAAAATAATCAAAACATCCAAATACAATTCCAGATAAACCAATAGTTGTAAGAATAAATGTAGGACTACATGAGCCTAAGTTAATGTTGCCAAGTGGTTTGATAAGTAAGATACCAAGTGATGCAACTATTGCACTAATAGCAAAACTAGCATTCTTATTTTTATAATATACTTCTCCAATGAACATGGATAATAGCAGCATTGCTCCTCATCCAAATCCACCAATAACTCCACCATGAACTGGAACATCAAGGTAAATTTTGTTATTCCCTGTTTGGTGATAAATAGTAAATAAAATAAAGATGATAACAAAACCAGATAACTTAATTCACTTATTAAAAATAACAAATGGTATTGCTACAAGGATCGCAAACCCAATAGTTTGTAATGTTACCCAATAAACATAAACTTGTTGTTTACCAGTTACAATAAGGTGATAATCAATTGAAGTGATAATGATATTGATAATCCCCATACAAGAAAGAGAGATATAGAAAACTTGAGTAACTATTGTTTTAAATAAATTAGGGGTTTTAGGAATTAATCCTATTAATCTACATATAAGTGCTATGATAGCAATTAATGAAAATGATGTTAATGTATAAACAACTGCATCAAGTTGTCCATCTCCTCCAAAATAAGCAAGGTACTTATTACAAAGATCTAAAAAGGTTCCAATACCCAAGATGGTTAAAGCTCTTTCAATTGCATGGATAAATGCTTTGAGTGTGCCCTGCTTATTTTTTCTATTTATGAAAGATAAACTAAAGGTTAATCCAATTGCAAAGATAAATGCTGGAGCTATAAAATCTGCAAGAGTCATCCCCGGAAGGATTACTATACCTTGTTCTAAATTATGACTTGCAATTCTTGATAAGATCCCTAAACTTGGAAAGTTTTTAAGAAATTGAAAGATCAACATACAGAAGACACACATTCCTCTAAAAGCATCAATACTTTTTAAACGTGTGACACCACTAAAATAATCATTTTGCAAGAAAAAAAGTTTTGATTTACCCTTAAATTTTTCTTTAAATAATAAGTCAAGCCTCATTCGTTCCCCTTTCAAACAGACGATTATTATTCATTTATGCTTTTAAAATTAGATAAAAATTTTACTGTACTCTAACCTATTTAATTTGGCTAGTGTATTTGATTAATTATTTAAAACCAAATTAACAAGTTTGTTAAATATATAAGTCTGCAAAACTTAAAACAATAACTAACTCTTTTTTTATGACAGCTTTTTATTTATTAAAGTTGACCTCTTTTTGTTTGTTAAATTAAAATTTAATTCTTTTTTTTCAAATGGAAAAAAGCACCTGTGAAAAAAATTTTTAACTTCTTCCATTAAGAAAATAATTTCTTTATTAGAATATCAAAAAAAAAAAAAAAAAACAATATTTTTTAAAAATATGTCTAATAAGGTGTAAAAAGTTATAATTTATTCTCTTAATATATAACATTTAGTTTATGTTAATATAATAGCAATACTTAAATATATAGATAAGGTAAGGGCAAAATATATGGCAATTAAATCAGTAGAAAAACTTGTAATTAATAATGCAAAACCTTTAACAAAAAAAGAAATATATAGATTAATAAGCAATAATATAAATATTTCAGAAACTGTTATTAGAGATATATTTGATGATTTCACAAACTTACTTTTTGCAGAACTTGATAGATGTGGTGAGTTCAAAATGTTTGATTGAGGAAAAATTAAAGTTACTCACTCAAAAGCTAGACTTGGTAAAAACCCATTAACAGGTGAAAATGCTGTTTTTAAGTCAAAAACAAAACTTAAATTCACTTTCTCAAAACAATGTAAAGACTTTGCTGAAACACTTTATGTTTAGATAAATTTTGCTATCTAAAATATTTAAAAAATAATTATTAAAAAGTATATTTTAAGATAAAATAATAATGTTTACTAATAATATATTATTGGTAAAAGCTATAATGGAGGATCGAATGGCAGTAAAATCAATGGAAAAATTGGTAATTGATAGTGGAAAACCTCTTACTAAAAGAGAAATCTACAAATTAATTAGCAACAACATTAATATTTCAGAAACTGTTATTAAAGACATCTTTGATGATTTCACAAAGCTTATGTTCGCTGAATTAGATAGATGTGGAGAATTTAAATTATTAGATTTAGGAAAAATTAAAGTTACTCACTCAGATGCTAGATTAGGTAAAAACCCTTTAACTGGCGAAAACACAGTGTTTAAATCTAAAACTAAATTAAAATTCTCTTTCTCTAAACAATGTAAAGAATTTGCAGAAACATTATATGTTTAATTAGCAAAACCATTCAGAATCTACACCCAATCATCTTGGGTGTTTTTTCTTTGTAGTTTCATATATATTAGGGATCATATTTAATATAGTTTTTTCTAACCCGCATAAAAAATAATTTAAATCGAATTAAATTTGGTAAATTTATTATGTATATAAAAATAATATTATTTTTTATGAATATAGGGGGTTATTATGAAAAAGATTAACAACAGTTTAATTACTAAATCTTTATTCATTACATCAACAAGTTTGTACTTCTACCATATTTTGGATCACAATTATCTATCTCTTTAAATAATCAAATTACAACTAAGGATAATTTGGTTCAAAACAACGCTATAAGTATTAACAACACACACACACACACACAC
>CASDXH010000046.1 GCA_949285105.1 uncultured Mycoplasma sp.
CTATTTTAGGATCAACATTATTTTTTTTAGACATAATAAAAACTCCTTACTTATATTTTACCTGTAAGGAGTTTCCACAATTATTTATACATTATCTTTTTTGTACAAAAAAATAAATTATATTTTTACTTTTTATTTTGGCACAACTTAAGAACCAACTAATGTTCTATTTTATAATAAACTAGTCTAAATTATTTATTAATAAATATATTTGTCTTCAAAAATTCTATAAGTTCATTATTTCTTTTTGATATTTCTTTAAATCCTCATTTAGAGTGTCCTTGAATTGATATATCATATGTTGGATTACTTCTTTTAATGAAAAGATTAGAATTTCCTTTCTTCTCATATATCTCTATCTTTTTTGAAAAACAGCTATCTTGTGCTTGGCCATTCACTTTTGAATTTAATAAGGTAAGATTTCCTAATTTATTCAAATACTTTCCATGTTGTTCGATTATTTCTTCATCAGATGATAAGTTATTTCAGTTTTTGATATCTCGTCATCATGATTTTGTTGGAGAAATTGTTTGAGGCATAATATGTTCTAAAGTAATATTTTGATCTTTTTGTTTAAAGCATGATTGTCCACTAGGTATATTAGCTAAGTTATACTCTATTAATAATAATAAGGGTCTATGAACCCATCATGATTCTTCATTAAATTGGTTTATTTTTAATACTAAAGTATCTTTGTTTTTTTCTCAATAATTATTTGAAAATAATTTGTCTTGCAATGCTTTGTTTACATCTAATACAGTAAATTCTTTGTCTTTAATCATATCTTTTCTAATGTTTGAAATAGTTCTAAAAATAAATCTTTTAGTTTCAGAGTCACCTTGCCCTTTCAAAATGAATTCAGAAATTATATATTTTGTCAATGTAACAATACATTTATATACATTTTGTAATTCAGCTTTGAACTGTTTGTTAATGTTTTCTTTAACCAGTGATTGATCAAGATTAATATCACTCTTTAATGAAAACAATTCTGTAATTAAAAATAATAAAGGGGCGAATAAGACTATTTTTTTGCTTTCTATTATTTTTATTAAAGAAATACAAGAATCATCTATTTCGATTGGGTATGCACTACTTTTATTCTTTATAACTAAATATGATGTTAAATATAAAGATAAAGTTACCATTACTTTATTAAACTCCTCTAAATTGATATCTTTTGATTTAATACCTATAGGTTTTAGAAGTTCATTTAAAGAAAAAAGAAAACGTTCTATACTTTTTGTATCTTTTCCCATTGAGTATTCTTCACCAGTTATGTAATGACAAAATAAACTATAAAAGTTATCAAGTTGCTTTTTATCTATATTGTTAGATTCTAATGATCTATTAAATGATATTACTACCTTGTTTTCTGAATTTATACTATCATTTTCAATTAATGTTTTTTCATCACATAAGTTTATTAAACAATTCTTTATTAATTCGTTTACTTCTAATTCTTTACCCTTAGAATTTATATTTTGAAAAATCTCTAACTCTAATTTTGGAGAGTGCTTTAGTTCATTTAAAGATATTATTCCGATTTGAAAACGCCTAGTAAAAGATTCTACAAATTTTGTGAAATACATAACCTCATCATTTTCGCTATCATTTTTGGATTTTATTTCTTCTATTTTTCCTTTTAATACACGATAAATATATAAATAATTTTGAGTACACTGAGAAGGATTGTTTTTATAGTTTTCAAATATTTTTCTATAGTCATTAGAAAGTACATATCTGAATTCTGAATTAGATTTTTGTTCTTGCATAGGATTATGAAATTTTTTTTCTAATTTAATATCACTTCTAAAAAAACTCTTAAATTGGTTGTTTTCTTCTAATGAAAAATTATATTCTCTATTCAAGTCTCTAAGGACTTTAATTAGTATTAAAGATGTTGTTAATCTTTGTTGTCCATCAATTAATTTGTAAATGTTTAATTTATTGACATCTGTTATTTTTTTAACGGCTATAACTCCAAAATAATGTAAATTGTTATCATTCATTCTGGAATGTATATCATGTAACAATGTCTCTACATGCTTTTCACTTCAAGAATATCCCCTCTGATATATTGGTATATTAAATTTTGAATCATTATCTTTGAATAGAAAATAAGCTATAGAAAATTTTTGTATTTCTATATCATTGTATATGTTATCTAACTCATTCTTTTGTTGTTGTTTTTCATTTTCGCTAATTGCAATTGATGACTCACTATTGCTTTTTAAGCAGTGGTAAATGCTGTGTTTAAATGGATTTTTTTCATATGTTACTTCTTTTATTTTTAGACAATCATGAACAAATCATAAAAGTATGTATTGTAAGTATTTTAAAACCATTATTGTTTGCATTTTTATATCTTCATTGGAAGTGAAATACGTCAAAATATTTTTTTCTGAAGTTCTATCTGTATAAACGTGAGTGCTAGAGTTTCTCTGAGACTTTATATGAAATATATAATTTTTCATAAACTTCCATTGTTCATATCTATTAAAAAAATAATTTATTAAATCAATTCCACTTAAATTATCCATGTCACTTGGAGATAAAAATAAAAAAACTATTTCTATTATTTTTCAGGCGTTAGAACAATAAGTTGAGTAATCATTATAAGATACAGATTTTGAGCTATCTAATTTTTGTTCTATGGTTTCATGCAAGATGCTCACTATTTGATCTAATTTATTGTAAAATTCATCAGAGTCATTCCCTTTATATAATTTGTTATCTATTATTGATTCCAAAAAATAAAAATTGTTGGTTAAGTTGTAACTAGACATTATTATCTCCTATTATTTCTATAATTTTTTTATATGTTTCATTTATCAGTAACTTTTTTTCAAAATTTCTTGATAGCCGTTTTAATTCATCTTTTTCTCAGTAATCATCTTTATTTCCTGATACTTTTATCCTTGATATTCTTCTTGTTTCGAAAATTTTATGATCTAAATCAATAAGCATTAAATATATAGTTTTATGTCTATATCTCAATATTCTTGAATCATTGCTTGGGGAAATAATACTATATCTTGCAAAGTCTAACAATTCCAATTCACTAGTATCTTTATCCAAGGTTTTGATGTATTCAAAATTATTGATTTTATATATAAATCCAAGCATTTCTCAACAAGCTAAATTTTGGTTAAGTGTTGATTTACTTTTCATATCAATAGATTGGAAAGAACCCTCAATCTTTAAATATTTTTTATTTTCAATAATTAGTTTAGTGTTCTTGTCAATGTGATTTATCATATTTAAATAATTTTCAAAATATTTTTCTGTTGAAGTAGCGACATGTCAATATTTATTTATTAGTTTCATTCCTTAACTCCATTTCTATCTGTTCAATTAGATCTTTTATTAGATCGTTTGGAATTGAACTTCTTTTAGAATATGAACCTTTAGCCATGTGATCTTTATTGCCCCTTGTTCTTTCCTTTTTAAGATTAAGTTTTATGTTACTTTTGAATATTGTTGGTTTAAGAGAATATGAATTATCATAAGCTGAATAGTATGTTATGTTTTTATTTCCAAAAAAACACCAGTGATTTTCTTGAAACTCTCATATTTTTGAAGTTTGAGGATTTTCTATTACTCAAACTTTAGGTTTAAATGTTTCTATTATATGGATGGTTGCACCTATTGTTGCTTCTCCTAATAATCTGCCAGACTCTTTCTGGTAAAAATATCTTCTTTTTACTGGATGGCAATTTTTGTTGTGTTCATCGTAATGCCTTTTGTTCATAACAATTCAATTATGGTTATTACCTATTTTTCTTATCATTTTTCCATTACAATCAGCTCCGCTTCAAGATTCACAAGGAGGTGAAGCTAATATAATATCTGGTTTAGGTAATTTAGACAATTCTTTAATTAGATTGAAATTAAAAAGTGATAAATCTATTTTTTTATAAAAGTAATAATCACTTTTTTCAAAGGTAATATCATTTATACCAACAGAAAAAACAATATATTTTTTATGAAAATATTTTTTGATAGCTTTTTTATAAGAAGATTCTGAGTCATCATACAAAGCTCATATTACTTTTTTATTTTCACTTTCATTACTGGTGGGTATAATAGTAGTTTTCTCAACCAAAATGGAAAAATATTAAACAAAAATTGTTTTAATTTAATAAAAACTCTGGAATTGATCAAGAAAAAAATATAAATTAAAAATATTTTTAATTTAAAATTATAGTTGGATGATTTTTTTATCGAATTTATAAGAGAGGAAACATTAATGGTTGAGAAAACTACTATTTTCTTAACCATTTTTTTTATTTTTTTTAAACGTGATATGGGACTTAAAAAACGTGAGATAAGACTTAAAAAACATGAGATGGCGCCTGG
>CASDXH010000047.1 GCA_949285105.1 uncultured Mycoplasma sp.
ATTTACCATAATTTTATGGTATAAATCAAGAGCTAGAAAAAAGTATCTAGCCCTGTAAGGAGAAAGATACTTTCCACAAACTATTCTACATTACCAATGGCTACACTGCCGATTTTTGGAGAAACTCATTTTTAGGTTATCTTTTAAATCCCTTGATAACAACTAATGGTCTTTGTTGTCACATCACAATTTCTGGAATTATTTTATCTGTAATTCTAGAAATTGTATCTTTGTCTAAATCACAATAAAACATTTGATATATTGTTTCTTGAATGCCCCTTATAGATATTCCTTTTTAATATAAGAAAAGTATTTGATCTTCAATTCTAGAGATATTTCTTTCATGCTTTTTAACAATCTTTGGTTCAAATATTGATGGTTGCTCTCTTGGAACTTTAATATAAATTTTTCTATTATCGATTGATATTGTTTTCTTAGTTTTTTCTTTTCTATAATTGTTAGAAATATCTCTAGAATTTTGATGGTGTTTTTGATAACCCATATGTTCATCAAACTCAGCATCTAAAGTAGATTCGATAAAATGAATTAGTTTGTTTAAATCTAACATAGATTCAACCCCACTATTTTTTAATAATTCTTGTATATTTAATTCATCTTTGGTTTCTGGTTTTTTTTGACATAACTCACTCATAAAATTTATTTTAAACTTTTTTTCTAAGAATGAGTTTCTCCAAAAAATGAGATATTACCGTTTTTTATAATAAAAATCCTAATAGGAGTATAATAGTAATTAGTTTTTAACAATGTTAGTTTTTTAACGTTTGCTTGGGAGGTATTTTATGTTTAAATTATTTGGTTTATTAAACAAAAAATATAAGTCTCTATCATTAGTTGCAGCTTTACTAACATTTTTTCAAGTTATAACAGATCTAATTGTTCCAAGTTTACTTGCTACATTAATTACTATTGTTGTTGCAAATGGAATAAGTCCAAATTCACCACAATATGAAAGTCTGTTAAGAGTTGTTATTATTTATAAAGACTGGTATATAAAAACAAGTTCACTTCAAGAATCTCTTGCAGTGTCTTTAGGTATGATGACGGGTTTTTCTTTATTAGGAATTGCTTTTGGTTTATCATCATCTTACCTCGCTTCAAAAGTTTCTGTTGAACTTGCAAGAGTTACAAGACAACATCTATTTGAAAAAATTCAAAAATTATCTTTAAGTAATATATCAAAATTCTCAACATCAAGTCTTGTTACAAGACTTACAAATGATGTTACTCAAGTTCAAAACATCATGTTAATTATGTTAAGAATTATGATTAGAGCACCATTCTTATTCATTGGTGGTTTAATATTCTGTTTATTAACAAATCTTGATCTATCTATTACATTAGGAATTATGATTCCTTTAATGCTTATCATAATTGCAATTTTCTCATGACTTACAGTTCCATTATTTATTAGAAACCAAAAGTTATTGGATGCAATTAACAAAGAATCTAGAGAAAATATTTTAGGGGTTAGAGTTATCAAGTCTTTTAACCTTGAAGAAAAACAAGATGCTAAATTCACAGTAATTAATAATGATTGATGTAACAATAGTACAAAAGCCTTTGTAAGAATGAATGTAATGATTCCATTGATTATGTTTGTTACTAACATTTCATTAATCATTATGTCTATATTAGCTAGAAGTTTTTACAACATTACTCAAACAGATATTATTGTTTTAAGTTCTCAAATTACAGTGTTCTCTCAATACCTTGGTTATGTTACTGGTGGATTAATGATGTCAGTAATGGTTGTTGTTATTTATATTAGAAGTAAAATTTCAGCAAAAAGAATTAATGAAATTATTGCTGAAGTTCCAGATATTGAAAAAATATCTGAAGGTTTATTAATTGAAGGATCAAGTGTTGAATTTAAGAATATAAGTTTTAAATATGGAAAAGATTCTGAAGATGTATTAACTGATATCTCATTCAAATTAAAAGAAGGAGAAACTCTTGGAATTATTGGTCCAACAGGTAGTGGTAAATCAACACTGGTAAGTTTATTATCAAGAACCTTTGTGCCATATAAGGGTGAAGTGTTAGTTGATAACAAAAACGTTAATGAAATTAATACTGTTGATCTAAACAATAAGGTTGCTCAAGTGTTACAAGAAAATATTTTATTTTCTGGAACTATTAAATCTAATTTGCTTTTTGGTAAAGAAGATGCAACAGATGAAGATATTGATAAAGCAATAGAAATTGCTTGTGCTAAACCTTTCATCTACAAGTTTGAAGATAACTTAAACCATAAAGTTGAACAAAGAGCTAAAAATTTATCAGGTGGACAAAAACAAAGATTATCAATTGCTAGAGCTTTAATTAGAAAACCTAAAATCTTAATTCTTGATGATTCAACAAGTGCATTAGACGCAATCACTGATGTTACATTAAGAAATAATATTAAAACTAAAATGAAAGGGATAACAACAATTATTGTTGCCCAAAAAGTTAATTCAATTAAAGATGCTGACAACATTATGGTATTAGATGCTGGAAAAGTTGTAGGTTATGGAAAACATGATGAACTTGTTAAAAAATGTAGCCTATATAAAGAAATAGTGGCATCTCAAATGAATAAGGAGGAGCAAAAAAATGTCTAGCAAACCATCTAATTCAAATATGATGGGAAGTGGCGCTTTATCTGCTGCTACTCCTAAAAATTCTAAATTGACAGCAATTAAAATCTTTAAGCAAATAAAAGAAAACAAAGCTGTTCTTGTTTGAACTTTAGTTTTCTCAGCAATTGGTGTTGCATTATATGTTTTAGGTTCATTATTGTTTGGTCAAATGATTCAATATTTCTTTTCTATTAAAGATGTGCAAGTAATAAATAATTCAGCTACAATAATCTTTAATGATAGAACTCCATTCATTGAGTTTTTAACTTGGGGTTTTCCAAGAGAAGAAGTAATGTCATTTGTTGCTGCATGTATTAACATGTTCATTTGTTATCTTGCTTTCTTATTATCTCAATCTATTCAAAATATTTTAATGGTTAAAATATCTCAAAGAACAAGTGCAAAACTTAGAAAAGAAGTATTTGAAAAATTGCAAAAAATGCCAGTATCATATTTTGATTCACACCCTAGTGGTGATTTAATGAGTAGAATGAGTAATGATATTGATAACGTAAGTCAAGGTCTTACACAATCGTTAAGTCAATTTATCCAATCAATATTCCAAATTCTTTTAACTGTAATTTTAATGTTTGTATTAAGTTCATACATTACATTAATAACAATTCTTTTACTTCCATTAATGTTGTCTTTATGTTATGTATTCATAAAGAAAGCTCAGCCACAATTTGTTATTCAACAAGAAAAACTTGGTGATCTTAATGGTTATATTGAAGAAATGATTTCAGGACAAAGAGTTACTAACTTAATGAACCGTGAAGAAGAAGTTTCAAAAGAATTTTCTAAATACAATAATGCTTTAGTTAAAAGTGCTGTTATCTCTCAAACTTTTTCAGGTTTCATGTTTTCTTGATTCTCATTCATCACTAACGTATTACTATTAGCAATTACAGGTATTGCTGTAGCATTTAACTTAAACCACATTAATATTGGTGGAATTGGTGGTAATTTTGCTCCACCATTTGGACAAGCAGATATTGCTTTTATCTCAACTTATACTTTATTGCTTAGAAACGTGTTAAACCCAATTCAACAGTTATTAAGTACACTAAACGTTGTTCAAGCTGGTTTAGCTGGTGCTGAAAGAGTATTTAAAATTGTTGAACTTAAAGAACCAGAAGTTAATAAAGATGCTATTGAGTTAAAAGAAGTTAAAGGTCATGTTGAATTTAAAAATGTTAACTTTGGTTATACTGAAGAAAAATTAAATTTAATTGATGCTAACATTAATGCTAAACCTGGTGAAGTTATAGCAATTGTTGGTCCAACAGGTGCTGGTAAAACTACAATCATTAATCTATTAACTAAATTCTATAATTATAATTCTGGACAAATATTAATTGATGGTAAAGAGATTAATGAGATAACTGAAAAATCATGAAGAGACAATATTTCAATTGTTCTACAAGATACATTCTTATTTAATGACACAATTAGAGAAAACATTAGATATGGTAGATTGGATGCAACTGATGAAGAAGTTGAAGAGGCTGCAAAAGTTGCTGATGCTGACTTATTCATTAGACAACTAGAACATGGTTATGACACAGTATTATCTTCTGATGGAAAAGACTTATCTCAAGGTCAAAGACAATTGTTAGCAATTGCTAGAGCTGTAATTTCTAAATCAAATATCTTAATTCTTGATGAAGCAACTTCATCAGTTGATACAAGAACTGAATTATTAATTCAAAATGCGATGTTAAAACTAATGAAAGGTAGAACTTCATTTGTAATTGCTCACAGATTAAGTACTATTAAAAATGCAGATCAAATTCTTGTTGTAAATGATGGAAAAATAATTGAAAAAGGAAACCACAAAGAATTATTAAAAATCAAAAATGGCTTCTATGCAAACTTATATAATTCTCAGTTTAAAAAGGGAATAGTTGAAGAATAAAAAGCCTTGTGCTTTTTGCTCGATTGACATGTGAAGTGCAACACTCAAAAAGAGTGTGCACTTCATTTATTTTGTTTGTAAGTGTTCACCAATAAAAAGATAATAAGTATTAGGAGTAACTATGAACACTTATAAACATTTAACAAAAGAAGAAAGACACTTAATTTA
>CASDXH010000048.1 GCA_949285105.1 uncultured Mycoplasma sp.
TCCTAATACTTATTATCTTTTTATTGGTGAACACTTACAAATAAAATAAATGAAGTGCACACTCTTTTTGAGTGTTGCACTTCACATGTCAATCGAGCACAATTTCTGGAATTATTTTATCTGTGATTCTAGAAATTGTGTCTTTGTCTAAATCACAATAAAACATTTAATATATTGTTTCTTGAATGTCTCTTGTAGACATTCCTTTCGAATATAAGAAAAGTATTTGATCTTCAATTCTAGAGATATTTCTTTCGTACTTTTTAATAATCTTTGGTTCAAATGTTGATAGTTGTTCTCTTGGAACTTGAATAACAATTTTTCCATTATTGGTTGATATTGTTTTCTTAGTTTTTCCTTTTCTATAATTGTTAGAAACATCTCTAGAATTTTGATCGTGTTTTTGATAACCCATATGTTCATCAAATTCAGCATCTCATAGATTCAACACCACTATTTTTTAATAATTCTTGAATATTTAATTTGTCTTTTTTTCTTGTTTTTTTTGACATAAGTTACTGCTAAAATTTATTTTAAGCTTTTTTCTAAGAACGAGTTTCTCCAAAAAATGAGAGAGTACCATATCTAACAGTATTACCTTACTAATTAAGGTTATTTTATAATTATTAACTTTAAGCTAAATTTGTATTATCATATTAATTTAATATAAAATATTAAAAATCAAATTTTGAAAATCTTTTTTTAGCTATTTCAAAAAACATTTTGTTATTATCAACACCTATGAATTTTCTATTTAACTCTAGTGCTGCGATACCAGTAGTTCCAGAACCCATAAATGGATCTAAAATTAAGTCATTTTCATTTGTATGAACCTTTATAATTTCTCTTAATAATAGAATACTTTTTTGTGTTGGATGACCTACTTTTTCCTTCCCTGAAACAATTGACGTTTCATATAAAGATCTTAAATATGGTTTACTGTCATCCTTATTAAAAACTCATTTACTTTTTTCTCTTACTGATCAAATAGCAAATTCCATATCTTGAACATATCTTCTTTTTACATTTCTAGGCATTGGATTTTTTTTTCTTCATACAATAATATCCTTAACGACAAAACCATTCTTTTTTAATCTATCTATTAAATAGCTAATGTAAAGATATGAACAAAATATTATAAAACATCCATTTTCTCTTATTTTTTTAGAATATTCATCTATTCAACTGCAAACATCAAATTTTTCATCTCAATCTCCAAAATATAAACCACTTCTAGGTTTTTTCATTGTTTTAAAATTATTATCTTTAGAAATATTATATGGTGGATCTGTAATTATAGCGTCCACTTTCAAATTCTTGAATTCATTCCTTGCAATAGTTAATGCATCGGATTGGTATATTGTATATTTTTTTATTATTTCTGATTGTTCAGCATTGTAAACTTTATCAATCTGCTCTGCAATAGATTTAGCTAAATAAGGGGGAACAGCATTTCCTATTTGCTTACAAATTGAACTTTTACAACCATAAAATACAAATCTATCTGGAAAACTTTGTAATCTTGCAGCTTCCCTTGGAGTTATAGCTCTATTTAAATATGGATGTGAATTTCTACCATTTGAAGGTGTATCAAATCTTGTATCAATAGTTGGGCTAGGCTTTTTTCATATCAATCTTGATCATGTTGTGGAAAATTTCTGTTTCCCTAACATTTCCTTGGGTAAAAAACTTTTATCTCCCTCTGGGGGTATTAACGATAATTTTCGAATTGCTATTTTAGAATGGTTTGTTGCAACATGATTGAATAATTTATTTGAATTGTTTCTCATTATTTTTTGATAATCGGTTTTTGGAGGAGTATTATAATTCGATGAAAATTGTCCTTCGCCAGATTTCAAATACGATATATCAGAAATTGCATCTTCTACAGTAAAGAATTTCTTTTTTTTTGCAGGCATCGGAATAAAACTTGTTTTTGATCCAATTATTATTGCTCTTTCTCTATTCTGAGGAACATTATAATTTAAAGCGTTAAGAATATCATAATTTACTATGTATCCAAGATTTTCTAATTTTGCTTTTATCTCTTTAATAAAATAACCTTGAGAAGAATTAATTAAATTTTTGACATTTTCTATAACAACAACTTCTGGATTTATTTTTTCCACTATTTTTAAAAATTCCAAAAACAAAAAATTTCTTTCATCATTTAAACCAAGGTTTTTCCCTTTTAAAGAAAAACCTTGGCAAGGTGGTCCACCAATTACCATATTTATTTTTTTATCAATACCCTTCTGAATTATTTGATTTTTTATATCATCATTTCTAATGTCGCCTATAATTAATTCAGAGTTTTTATTGTTTTTTTTAAATGTTTCAGAAATATTATCATCAATATCAACCCCTATTAACGTTTTAAAATTCTTATTCATTTCAAAACCAAAGCTAAATCCACCAGCCCCACAAAAAAGATCTAGTATTCTAAATATCATCTTAACTCCTAATTTGAGCAAAATTTAAGGTACTTCAATATTATAATTAAAGAATGTAGATAAATTAAACAAATATTGTTTTATTAAATTATTTAGTGTGGTGATAAAAATGTTAAATGAATTTGAAAAATTTGAAAATCTAAGTGAATTTATTTCAGGTAAAAATTTTAATGAATTTGTTCTTGGTTGTCTAATGAGCAGAGTCTGTTTTTCAGATAACAATAAATTTATATATACTTATTATTGCTTTAAAAAATCAAAAAAAGTACCAGATAATATAAATCAGATGTGATTCAATGAATCCAACAATGTAGAAAAATTGTGCTTAAAATTAAATTCATTAACAAATTCTAGCAATTGATATATAAAAAGTATAACAAATTCAGAAATTAAATTAGTCTATGCTTTAAAAAATGATTTGAATTATAGCTATTATGATTTATTTGAAAATATATACAAAATTTTAATAGAAAAAATACACAAAAAAAATGATGATGAATCATACTCTTATTTTAAGAATAATTTTATAAGAGGTTTTTTCGAATCTAGAGGGAGTATTGATACAAAATTTAATTTTGTAACTCAAGATTATTTTTTTAATGAAATAGATTTAAAAAAATCTATGATGCTATTCAATTTGTTGGATGTTCCTTTAAATGCACTTAATTTTAATTTTAGAGAACTACAAGGTGATTATATATCAGGTAGAAGAAAAAGAAATACTCAACTACGAATTAATTTGAATTACTATTCAGAAAAAATAGGATTTTTAAATGAATATAAGTCTAAAATAGTTGAATGTGAACTTGGGTTTAATCCAACTATTAAAAATAATATATATTTTTTTGAATTAGAATGAAATAATTCTTTTAATAGCGATAAGTTTTCTAAATATTTAAACTTCTTTATGAATAATATATTTAAAAAAAAGTTAGACTCACATACTATAAATACATACAGAAAGAAACTTGGATTCGATAAAGAACCTGAAAAATACAATAGATCAAAATTAGAAAGAGATATTTTTTATAACGAAACATACGATATTTGTTCTTTGTGTAAAATAGAGAAAACTTTTCCAAAAAAAGACGGAAACCAATACTTTGAAGTTCATCATTTTATACCATTACACAATGATTCATCATTAGATATAGCACTAAATATGATTAAGTTATGTAGTAATTGCCATAAAATTTTCAAAAAAGGGGTTTCTGATAAGAAATTTCAATTGGAAAAAATAGCTGAAATTTTAAAAAATTATGAATATATTCTCGATTTTTCAAGTTCATATTTTGGTATTGATAGAAAAAATATTGAATTAATCTCTATAGCTATACAAAAATCACTTGGTTAATTTTTTTAAGTTCTAATTAAATTCTATTCTCGTTTAATTTTTCACATAACAATAAACGAAATATTAAAATGAAAAATAAGTGAAAATAATAAATCAAAAAAAGATGCTTGATAATATAGAAAAAATAATTGATGAGTTGAGTCAAACAAGAAATCATAATGTATTGATATCTAATCTTAAAACACTTTCTGAATTTGTCTCATTACATCACAATTGTAATGATACGCTCGATTGACATGTGAAGTGCAACACTCAAAAAGAGTGTGCACTTCATTTGTTTTGCTTGTAAGTGTTCACCAATCAAAAGATAATAAGTATTAGGAGTAACTATGAACACTTATAGACATTTAACAAAAGAAGAAAGACACTTAATTTATTTACTTTGAAATAAAGAAAAATATACGATGAATAAGATTGCAAAAATTTTAAATAAAAATAGATCAACAATATCTAGGGAGCTGAAAAGAAATACATCTTCAACAGGAATTTATTATTCATTATCTGCTCATAAAAAATACATCAGAAGAAAATCTAATTGTCATTTATTTTCTATGTTGAAATATAAAAACTTTACAGATCTTTTTATTCAAAAATTTAACCCAAAATCTCATGGTATTGAAGCTACAATTTTTTGAATAAAGAAAAACTATCCCTTAGTTAAAGTTCCAAGTGCTAGACAAGTTTTTAGATGAATAAATAGTAAGATTTGAAAGATACAAAGAAGAGATTGTTTAAGAAGAAAATAT
>CASDXH010000049.1 GCA_949285105.1 uncultured Mycoplasma sp.
TAAATCGTAACATTAGAAAATTAACAAAGAGCAAAAATGGTTTTTGCACTATTAACTCTTTAAAAAAGATGTTATATTTTTCAATTATCAATCAATCAAGGCATTGAGAAACAAGAATTCAAAATTGGGGCATTATTTATAATCAATTAAAAATTTTATTTGATGATAAACTATAATATTAGTATAAAGGGTTAATATGTTTATACTTTTGAATATTAATCCTTAAACTGAGTTTCCCCAAAATTATCTACAATCCCTAAAAAATAGGAATTTATCCTATTTTAAAACACGTTTTTCAAACTTCTAGGAATATCAAATTGATCAATATTAACATTTATAAAAATATATTTATCATCCATATCACTGATTTCTATTAAACAATTTAATAAATCTTCATTAGTTAAAACATCATAATAAACTATGTGTCTATTTCTATTATCAAAACCCTCTAATAATTTTGAATAATCAATAATTCCTATATCATTATAAATTTCTTTAGGACCATGAATAACTCTTTCAATTGTATATCCTTTATTGTTAATTAAAAAAGTAATCATTGGAATTTTATTTTTAACTATTGTTGCAACTTCATTAAGTGTCATGTTAAATGCACCATCACCAATTATATTAATAACTCTACTATCTCATTTAGCCATTTTAGCACCAATACTTGCAGGTAAACTAAATCCTATTGATGCATATAGTGGTTGCATTATAAACTCAGTGTTTTCTTTTAAATTTAAATACTGCGATGCAAAACTACATGTACCAACATCTGAGACAACAATATCATTACTGCTGATAGTTGAGTTTAGTATTGAAAAGAATCCATCATATGTAATTTTTTCTTCTGGTTCAATGCTTTCACTTAATACATTTTTAACTTTATAGTTTATTCCTTGGTAATTAAAATTTGTCACTGACAATTTTTTAACAACTGAATTCAATAAAATATTATCAATGTGTTTATTGTCATAACATGCAAATTTATCATCAACTATAAAAAGTTTATTTTGATCAAATCCTAATTGAAAATTTGAACTTGATAAATCTGTGAATTTATTACCAATAGAAATTATTAAATCAGCTTTATCAACAAATTCTTGTAACTGTTTATCTGCTGTGTTTTTACCAATATATATTCCTGCAAACAATTTACTACTTTCATCAAAACTACTTTTACCATACATTGTGTTAACAACTGAAACATTTGCTCTTTTTGCAAATTCAGCAAAATATTTTTTCAAACCATAACTTGTAATTTTATTACCAGCTATAATAACAGCATGTTTTGAATTGTTAATTTTATTTTGTAAATCAAATACAACATTATTAATTGATTTTGAATTATAAACACACGAAAAATCAATTGGTCTATTTACCATGTTAACTTTCATTTTCATTACATCTATAGGAAGCATTATGTAAACTGGTTTTTTATAAATAATACAACTTTGGATTGCAGAATTAATTTGATCAACAGGGTTTAAAAAATCAACTCATACTTGATGACAAGTTACATTTTCATATATCTTTTTAAATTCATCAAATCTATTATCTCCTAATGTATGGTGAACAACTTTTTTACTATTAACCAAAGTAGAAGATGGAACTCCAACAATGTGAATCACTGGAATATCTTCACTATAACTTCCAGCAATTCCATTAAGTCCACTTAATTCACCAACCCCATATGTTGTAATGAGAACACCAACACCATTAACTCTAGCATAACCATCAGCACAATATGCTGCATTTAATTCATTAACACTACCAACTCATTCAAGTTTATTGTTACTTAAAATATAATCTAAAAATTCTAGATTAAAATCTCCAGGAACTCCAAATATTTTTTTAACTCCTAAATCAGAGATTTTATCTAATAAATAATTCGCCACTGTATACATAACACTTCCTAGATATTTTCTTTTATTGCATTAATTACTTCTTTATAAATATCTTTTAGTTCAACATCACCAAATTTAATTGTATGGTTTAAAAGATGTAAAGCATCTTCATCATCAAATTTCTTTATTTCTTCAAAGTCACTTCATTTGCTTGGTAACCCAATACATTTAATAAAATCTTCAATAAATTTAATTGTTAAATCAAAACCTTTAGTTCCAAAAGCTTCTCTTCCTAATTCAATAACTTTATTTTTGAATCATTCTTCTTTTTGACCTCTTATTTTCATGTACACTGGGGTAACTAAAGCTAAACCAGCACCATGAGTAATATCTCAAAGACCGCTAAAAGCATGTTCAATAACATGAACACTTCAGTCAGAATCACTTGAGAAACTTGTTATTCCATTTAGTGACATAGATGTTGTTCAAAGAATATTTGCTCTTGATAAAAAGTTAGTTGGTTCTTCTAAACATTTAACAGAATTTTTTAGTAAAACTCTTATATTTGCAAAGATCATTTCCTTTGTTCAATCAAATGTTTGTTTACCAAAATATTGTTCAAGAAGATGGCTAAAACAATCAAATATACCAGAAGCTGTTTGTCATTTATTAACAGTAAATGTATATTTTGGATCTTCGATTGCAACATATGGTGTTGCATAAATACTTTGCACAGAACATTTTTCTTTTAATGCTTCATTTGTGATTACACTTCCTGAATTATTTTCACTGGCTGTTCCAGCTAGTGTAATTATAGAAATTATTGGAACAGGTCTTTTTTCTATATTACTATTATTTTTTACATAGTCTCAAGACTTATCGTAATTTGTATTTGTTATTAATGTTGCAATGACTTTAGAAGCATCAATAACACTACCACCACCTGCAGCGATAATAAGATCAACCTTTTCACTTCTCCCAATATCAATAGCTTTATCTAAAGTCGTATCTCTTGGATTTGGTTCTATTCCAGAAAAGTTTATAAATTCTACATTTAAAGAATTTAATATATTTGTTATCTCATCATAAATCCCGTTTTTGAAAATAGAACTTTTACCAGATAAAATCATAACTTTTTTAAAACTATGGATTTTTAATTCTCTTTCTAATCCACTAATTGCGTTGTTACCAAAATAATACTTTGGTTTTAAATGAAAATAATTCATAATTTACTCCTCAATTTAATTCTAAAGATATTATATAGAATAAAAACTTTAATAACTAAAATAAAAAATATAGAATAAATATGATGTGTAAAAATTTATTTAATCTATCATTGAAAGACAAATATAATTTAAATAATAAATTTTTAGGGGTTTATTTATGATGAATAAAAAAATTAAATATGCTTATTTTGACCTTGATGGAACAATCGTTGGAAAAGATTGAAAAATATCAGAAGAAAACATCAAAGCAATCTACTACTTAAAAAATAAGGGAGTAAAAATAGGAATTGCGACAGGTAGAAGTCATTTTATGACACAATATGCAATCAATGAATTAGAACCAGATTTACCAACTATTGTAATGAATGGTGGGTGTATTATAAATAATGATCTAAATGTATTGGATTCAAACTATATAGACTTCAGAGAATATTTAAGTGTAATAGATAGATTTAAAAAGAATGATGTTCATTTTATGGTTTACACAATTGATGGAATATATTCTTCAAAAGCTGATATTCCTTTCTTTGAAAAAATAAGAAATGATGTTTTAAATAATAGATACAAAAAAACATTCAAATTAGTATATGAGCCAAATTATGATAAATTTAAAAGATTAAATGCAATAAAAATTCTTGTACCTTTTGAAACACAAGAACAAAAAGAAAACTATGTTACACTACTAAAAGATTTTAATACTTTTGAATTAGTAACATCGCAGCATGATTTAATTGATATATTCAGCAATAAGACAAGCAAAGGAAAAGCAATTAATTGAATCTTTAGAGCAACAGAAAAAGATCTAGAAGAATTAATAGTGTTTGGTGATAATGAAAATGATATTAGTATGTTTAAAATAACTCCAAATTCTGTAGTTTTATCTAGTGGTAGTGATGAGGCAAAACAAAATGCAACATACGCAACAGAAAAACCTTCAAATGAATCTGGCGTTGCTGACTTTATATTTAAATATTTATAAAAAAAAATATTAGGGGTAATGTAGAATAGTTTGTGGAAAGTATCTTTCTCCTTACAGGGCTAGATACTTTTTTCTAGCTCTTGATTTATACCATAAAATTATGGTAAATCAAA
>CASDXH010000050.1 GCA_949285105.1 uncultured Mycoplasma sp.
TTCAAGAAGATTATGATTCAAGAGCTGTTCAAAACTGACCTCAAATATTAAATCAACTAACTATCTTATTTCCTGATAGATTATGTGATATAAAATAGTTGTTATCAAGCGATTTAAAAGATAACCTAAAAATGAGTTTCTCCAAAAATCGCTACACTACCCCTAATATGGCAAAAAGAGGCTTATGCCTCTTTTTTTATTATAGGAAATACAAGTTTGTGATCTATTTTTAATATACTTTTAATATTTCTATTAGATACATTTCAAATATAATTAGATATAATATCTGACATTCTAATATTAAAATTCTTTCAAATCTTACTATTTATTCATCTAAAAACTTGTCTAGCACTTGGAACTTTAACTAATGGATAGTTTTTATTTATTCAAAAATTGTAGCTTCTACGTCATGGGTTTTGGGTAAATTTTTGAATAAAAATATCAGTAAAGTTTTTATATTTCAACATAGAAAATAAATGACAATTAGATTTTCTTCTAATGTATTTTTTATGAGCAGATAATGAATAATAAATTTCAGTTGAAGATGTATTTCTCTTTAACTCCCTAGATATTGTTGATCTGTTTTTATTTAAGATTTTTGCTATTTTATTCATTGAATATTTTTCTTTATTTCAGAGTAAATAAATTAAGCGCCTTTCTCCTTTTGTTAAATGCTTATAAGTATTCATAGTTACTCCTAATACTTATTATCTTTTTATTGGTGAACACTTACAAATAAAATAAATAAAGTGCACACTCTTTTCTGAGTGTTGCACTTCACATGTCAATCCAATCATTGTAGTTTCCTACAATTTAATTTCTAAGTAGTTTAATGTAACAACGATTTCTTCAACATCAATAAGCTTTTTAAGTTCAGAAATGAAATATAACATTTCAAATGGAACATCTTCTGGATTTTCTAAATTTGATGATTGTTGTCTTCAACCTCTAAATCTTGTGTATAGTGGAACCATACTATCACATTCATTTACAGACTGAACTGATTTTGTTCTTTGCAAGTTAAAACCATATTCAGTACAAACTTTAATTTCTTCAAGTAAATCATATTTAAATATTTCATCTAATTTAATAGTTTTAATATTTAATTGTTTTACTAAAGATTTGATCTTAACAACATCTATTCAACCAATGTTTTCGTTTATCTTTGTTTCAAAGATGTGCGACTTTTCGTATTCACTCATTCTAGCTACGATTTTATCACTTCTATCAAGACATGAAACAACACCAAAATTTGTAGAAGAAATATTTAATAGTTGCTCGCTTATTTTGTTATCTAATATATTACAAACAAGGTTTTTATCATTGTAGTTTTGTTCAATGAAAATACTTATGGATGTAATTAAATTAGACTTAATACTGTGATAGAAACTAATTAATTTATCAAATTCTTGAGATAAATTAAAATCAAATTGATTAAATCTTTCTATTACAATTTTTTTGATATATAAAGAGTTATCTAAGATTTTTAAAAGATAATCAGGGTTTTCAAAATATTTTACTTTAATACCAATATCTAAATTCATATCAGATCTAACAATGTCATCAGATTTCATGTTAGAAAAAATTTCAAGTTCTTTTAGTAAATCAAAGTATTCATGGTGGAATCATGATTTTATAAAGGTTTCTTTAGATATTAGTAAATTATTGAAATAATGTGGTTCTTTTATTAATTGGTTTTTTATTCACAATAGTTTATCAACATCTAATATTGCACCGTCTGAAATAATAATCTTTCTATTTTTTTTTAATAATCGAATAACTTCTAATTCTGGAATTTTTGTAAAATCTTTGATTAAAAACAACGTTTCAGTATCAACATCATTTAAAACATCAAACTCTTTTAAGTTATCATTATTTAATTTATAAACAATTTTTTTAGACATATAACATTCCATAATTATTTTCAATACGCAATTAAATTATATAATTTAATTTTTTGTAATTCAACATTGCGAATGTATTTTATTGTTAAAAAACTAAAATAATGTATTATAATAAAAGATTATTGTTTAAAACTTGATAGTTGTAATTTAGTAAAAAACTCACAATCTAAAGTGATTTCTCGATTTGAAATTATTAATTTGTATTGAGTCTGTAAAACATACTTTAATCCATTCTCTTCTCTTAAAATGTATTGTTTTATTTTGTTAGTATTAATTTCAATTCACTTTAATATAAATAAATTGTGAAACATATGGCTTGATTAATCTCAATTAGTTTCATTAATATTTTTTGAAAGAATCATTAAGTTCAAATTATTACTTAAGCCCTTTATATCAGAAGGAGATATATTTTTAATTTTTTCAATATATGAGATAAAGTCATTATTAAAAGAAGTAATATCCAAGCTATTGTTAATTTCTAATTTATTAATCTTATTAACCAATTCACTGTCTTCTTTAATTTGATTTTCTATTTTTGTTGAAAATCCTTCTTTAATTAAAGAACTATTGCCTTCAATTCCTAATGATGCTCCATTATAAACATCACCAAATTTTTGTAAGTTATTAATTTTTACATTATTTGTAGCGTGAGTGTCTTTATAATTTTCATTTGTAATCTCATAAGAAAATTCTAAAGAACCATTGATGTCATCAGTAATTCCGGATGATTCTAGATATTTAAAAATGAATATATTATTGTTGTTAAAGTATTTGGAAGCCAATACGTCAATCTTATCTTTTTGTATGTACAAAGGTAGAGCAGTTTGATTTAAACCAAAATCAAAATTTAACTTAGATGGGAAAACATCTTTTATCTGTTGATTATCTATTTCTACAAAGTTATTAGAAATTATTTTTAATATCTCTGTATTATCAAAATACTGTATCAAAAAATCTTCAAAATAAAAAATTGATTTATCCACAAATGTTTTAGTAACTGTTTGACTGGTTCATTTTTTATTTTGATAATTACTAATGTCAAAACTACCACTAATCTTTTTAATGGTGCTATCATTATCAAATTCTAGTTTCATTGATTTAAATTTAGATGGATTAATATTTAAACTTGTAAATTGATCGTCTTGTGAAGTCACATTAAATGGTTTTAAATATTTAACAATTTCATTCTCTGCAATATTTATAATGTCATCCTTATTTTTTAAATCAATAATAAATTGATCATTTAAATTAATATTTGAAGATAATTTATAAATATTTTCCTTTGGAAATTGATAACTATAGAGATTACTTATTTTTATTACTGATGGTTCTATTTGATATCCAAGATAACTACCACTAATATCTAAATATAAATCATCATTATATGAGCTACTATTTTCCTTTAAAGATAAATTAATATCACTATATTTTTTATTACCATCATCATTAGTAACTAAATCAATTTTATTTTTAATATTTTGATCAGTTAATAATGTAACATCCATATCTTTATTTAAAATGTTTAGATCTTTCAATAGTAAAGCATATTGATTAGCAATAATCCCGTTAGATATTTCACCACCATCCTTAAATTTTATAAATTCATTTAAGTTATTTTTTACAAAATTAAAATTCACATTAACAGAAAAAGTTTGGACAACTTTATTGTCTTCATATAATTCAAAATTAACCTTTGTATTTTTACTATTACCCTTTAATACAACTGCATTATTTTTTGAACTAATAGTATAGTTTGTTCCATCCAATATTTTATATTGTGAACTGTTGGTAAAATTTGATTCATCTAGCAAAAATAAATCAGAGGTATTATTAGTAAAGATAATTTTTAAATTGTTTTTAGCATATTTTTCATCCAAAGTAATTTCAAGGTTCAAATTTTTAGCAACAATAGTTGTATTAATTTCTTGATTATTATCTGATAAATGAACTTGTAAACCATTTTCTTTTATAGAACTTGGAGTTTTAGTTTCAATTAATTGTGATTGATTATTTGAATAATTACTAGCACAAGAATATAAAAATATTGGGCTTGGTAAAAACAAAAAAGATAAAAGTAATAATTTATTTGGTTTGGGTAGTGTAGCGATTTTTGGAGAAACTCATTTTTAGGTTATCTTTTAAATCGCTTGATAACACTATTTTATATCACATAATCTATCAGGAAATAAGATAGTTAGTTGATTTAATATTTGAGGTCAGTTTTGAACAGCTCTTGAATCATAATCTTCTTGAA
>CASDXH010000051.1 GCA_949285105.1 uncultured Mycoplasma sp.
AAGATTATGATTCAAGAGCTGTTCACAACTGACCTCAAATATTAAATCAACTAACTATCTTATTTCCAGATAGATTATGTGATATAAAATAGTTGTTATAAAGCGATTTAAAAGATAACCTAAAAACGAGTTTCCCCAAAACTTAATACATTACCACATCTTCGAAAATAGGATATATTTTATTTTCTCCTTTTAACTTTGAAAATATTATACTTTTATTTTCTACTGTTAAATTTGCTCTTGATTTTCTTTTATCAACTATAGACTCATATCCTTTAATAATTGATTTAGAAATATTTGATGTATCTATGTATTTTTTTTGGTTTCTGTATTTGGTTCCGCAAAAATTTACTATAGATAAAAAATGTATTTTATCTTCTGTAGAAATATAATTAGAAATAAAGATTAAGCAATTGTTTAAAATATCTATATATATTTTTTCTTTATTAAGCATTTTTTCAAAAGGTTCAATAATATCAATTAATATACTTCAAGTTTTTTTGAATTCATCTAATGATTCAATATTAACAAGATCTTTGTATTTTATAAAAAGGTTTTCTTTTGGTTCAATAATATCAATTATTTGCTGTTGGGTTTCTATATCTGGTAATTTAATAATTGGTTTTATAAGATTATTCAATCGCAAACTCTTAACAGTCGTGCCAACTGCAGATAAATTAAGTAAAAAGGCATTTTTAGTTCATCAGTAATATAAATACTTATCTCTAGAAAAATTTTTATTAGCCTCTATATAATAAACTCTCTGATGAACGGCTATTTTACCTTCTGCATATAATGGCATAAACACTCCTTCACCTGGAATGATTGTAAAGTTACCATCAGCAGTATATCTATCTGATTTAAGTATATTTACACTTCTAGTGAAAAAATTATATTTTCCATCTTCTTTAGCATCAATTTTGTTCATATTTCCTGTTTTAACATTACAAATATCACCTAATTTATATTCCTTAATAGACATTAATAAACCAACTAGGTTACTAGTTGGTTGCTCGATTGACATGTGAAGTGCAATACTCAAAAAGAGTGTGCACTTCATTTATTTTATTTGTAAGTGTTAACCATCAAAAAGATAATAAATATTAGGAGTACATATAAATACTTATAACCATTTAACAAAAGAAGAAAGAAACTTAATTTATTTACCTTTAAATAAATAAAAATATTCAATGAATAGGATAGCAAAAATCTTAAATAAAAATAAATCAACAATATCTAGGGAGTTAAAGAGAAATACATCTTCAACTGGAATTTATTATTCATTATCTGCTCATAAAAAATACATTAGAAGAAAATCTAATTTTCATTTATTTTCTATGTTTAAATATAAAAACTTTACTCATATTTTTATTCAAAAATTTAACCCAAAATCTCATGTTGTTGATGCTTCATTTTTTTGAATAAAGAAAAACTATGCATTAGTTAAATTTACAAGTACTAGACAAGTTTTCAGATGAATAAATAGCAATACTTGAAAGATACAAAGAAGAGATTGTTTAAGAAGAAAATATGTTAAGAAAAAAAGAAAAATAGGTACATTCTCCAAAATTAATGGAAAATACTATATTCCATATAGTTTAAGATCAGAAAAGATAAACAACAGGAAAGAGTTTGGATATTGAGAAGCTGATCTAATAGTTGGTAGAAAACAAAGTGGATATTATTACTTATTAATATTAGTGGAAATGAAAACAAGGTTGGTAATTATTAGAAAAATAAAAGGTAAAAACGCTAGATCAAAGATGACTAAAATGTATCCCATTATTAGGGGTGAAAAATTACTAGTCAAAAACATAGTTGTTATTAATGGATTAGAGTTTTCAAATGATGGTATAACAGCAAAAGAATTCAACTTTAAAGTTCATTATTGTCAACCTTATTCCTCATTCCAAAAATGTACTAATGAAAACATAAATGTGTTAGTCAGAGGATCATATAAAAAAGGAACTGACTTCAGTTTAGTAAGTGAAGATAAAATTAAAACCCTTGAATGAAAAGTAAATAACATGCCAGGAAAAATGTTTGGTTATAAAATAGCTTATCAAATGTACCAAGGAAATATTTAAAACAAAATACCCTCAACTTATATTTCATAGTCGAGAGTTTAATGTAACATTAAAGTATTGCACTTCACATGTCAGTTAGTGAAATAACTTGGTTAATTCCAAGTTATTTTTATACAATATTAACTAAATGGAGAATATATTATGACATTGAGCAAATTTAAAGAAATTATTGAAAGTTTAAAATTATCATCAGAAACTAAAAAAGTTTTAACTGCAAAATCAGATATCATAACAAATGTCGCAGCTGAAAATATTAATATCGAATCATTAAAATTATTAATAACTAAAATTGATGGTTTAGTTTCTGGTATTAAAACCGCAAAAGTTTCAGTTAATAAAAACGGACTAGTTGAAACAAAAAACATTCCAAAACTAATTGATATGTTTTTTGAATATTTAAATGAAGGTAATATTTATTATCAAGAACAGACTGTTATTAATGAAGTAGTTAAATATTTAAATGGTAAGTTATCTCCACTTGTTGAAAACTCATATGTAGATAAAAAAATATTTAAAAGAATTCTATATAACATTAAAGAAACCAAAATTGATCTAACTCATGATTTTGACTTTATAGAAGATCACTTCTTTATTAGTATTAATCTTCAATTTACTTACAAAAATGAAAATAAAACTGAATCTTTTCCATTAAATTATTTTAAAAATATTAAGTTGGATGAAAAATTTGAAGATAGTAAGTGATTGTTCAGTATGTGAACTTTAAATGATTTTGTGGACGCTTTAAAGTCTTGTGTTAAATGACTTAAGTTTAAACAAAAAGGATAATTTTAGATAAAATCGTTTATAACTGAAAGTAATTAAAAAATAAAATAATTATTTAATTAGAAAATAATATATTTACTAAAATATATTAACATCGAGGGTTGTTCATGAAAAGATTTAACAAAATTATAGGTTTTTAACTCTTTGTGCATAATTAGCTATATCAAGTTCTGCAGTATATGTTGTATGAGATGAATATTCTAAAGTTGCTAGTGACTCAGTTGATCAGGGTGGTGGTCCTATAGTAAAATCACCTGCAACTAATATCAATGAAAAAACATTATGATCAATTATCTTTGATACATTAGAATGAAATCTGAATACTTTTTCAGCTTAAGTCATTAAAAATTCGATAGTTAAAAATACCCTTCACTCAGATTTAAATATTGATAATCTAAATATCAAATTATCAACTAATCCAAAAATTAAATCAATGTATGTTATGGGTTATTATCCATTCCAATTATCTTATCCAAAAATGATGGCACTATTGTTAAAACACCAATTTATATTTCTAAAGAAAATACTTAATACTATCAACAATATAATAACCAATACAATGGTACTCAGTATGAAAACGCAAATTGAACAAGGTGTTTAGATCAATTAAACTCTAAAGCTTATCCATACTCATTAAGAAATAAAGTTGAACAATCATTAATAAAAGATAACTTTGAATATTAATACTATTCTCCAAAACATATCATAGATGATATATTTGTTGTAAAAGAAGTGAGTGAAATTCTTGCTGCTCTAGATACTGTAATAAATATTCAAAATTATGCATGAAGTAAATTTGAAAACAAAAACAAGGTAAACTAGGACATTAAAATGGGACAAAACCATTTTGATGTCTTTTATTATACATCATTGGAGATAACCAATTTAACTTTTCCTGAATTCTTTCGTTATTGTAATAATTAACATAATCATCAATAAATTTAGAAAGATCATTATATGATATTTCTTTTAAATTTATAGTGTTTATTAATTCGGTTTTCAAAAGAGAA
>CASDXH010000052.1 GCA_949285105.1 uncultured Mycoplasma sp.
TATTCTAAAAACTGAACTTATCTACAAATTAAATATTTCGGAATTAAATTTTTGTGAGCTAGAAAATTATATTTCTGAGTTTATTGATTATTATAACAAGCGAAGAATTCAAGAGAAATTAAATTGAATGACTCCAAACCAGTATAGATTAAATTTATAAATAATAAAAAAACATGAAATTTGAATTATTGTCCAAATTTCATGTCCATGTTTAGTTCAAAAAACATACCAAATTTTGTTTTTGATAAAATATATTTATATGTCTTTAAAAAAGAGTATTATCATATAAAAGAGAACACATAAAATAATTGCTCTTTTATTTTAATAAGGGGAGGGAAGATTATGAAAAGATTTTTAGGCTTTATAAGCTACAGAAGTTTTATTTTAAGTATTATCTTTACTATCTTTCTTTTTGTTTTTATATATTTATCAATATATTCAAACAATAACTACGATTATTTATACAAAAAAGAACTTAATCCAGATGATGGAAAATATTATTACACTTTACAAAGTGTAGGTTTTTTTGGAATAGTTCATTTTACTTTTATAGCGGCATCACTATCATTTGGTATGCTGTTAGTGTTTTATATCAACAAAATTTTTATGGCGACAAGAATTTATGATCTAACTGGTATTTACTCTTGGATCACATTTTGTTCAATCATTCCATTAATTGGAATTGTTATTGATTGATTTATTTTCTATAAATCTATTGATTCATTCGAGGAAAGAAAAATTAGTGATATCATTTTGAATCATCATTTTGTTAAATCAATTAATATTACTCAGACAATTTTTTCTTTATTTATATTCTTAGTAATTAACTCATTAACTTTTATTATTTATTCTGAACAATTGTTTGGTGAAATTTGATTATCATATTTACCAATTTGTTTAACAATTCAATATATTGGTTCTGTTTGTCTTTTTATATCTTTAGCAGTTGGAGTTATTTATTTTATTATTGATCTTGTAAATATAAATGAATTAAGTGAAAAACTAAATATTAATAAAAAGCAATGTCTCAATTATGTATTCTTTCCATGATTAATTACTAATTCAAAATATGAGAACATTTTCTTTTTAAAAGTTAACAAAGATTTTTAGTTTATCAAATATGCACAGATACAAAAATTTATTAAAAAATAATTTCCAATCAGATTATTATAAAAATTAATTTTTTAACAAAATATTAATCATAATTTCCATTGCTTTGACGTACTATAAAATTGTATTCTGTAAGAATAATAAATGTAAAAGTAAAGGAAGTATAATTATGAAAACAATTCTATTAGCCGCTGTGGTTTCTAGTTCTATTTCACCTACTGCAAGCGCTATAAATGTTCAAAATGAGTTAAATAATTACTCTAATTCATTGAATAACAGTAATTATTTTATTGAAAGCAATTCACAAACATTTCAAAAAATTGTAAACAATAAAGAAAAATTATTGGAACTTTCAAATGAGATTAAAAATGAATTTTCTTCAGGAGAAAATAAAATTTCTAAAAAAACAGAGATGAACATCCAAAATTTATCAAATCTTATATTCTCTAATGTAAAAAATTCTAGATGATGGACTCAGTGATGAGGAGCTAATCTATGAATAAACTTCACATTGAAAGAAACACAAGCATATCTTACTTTATTATCTAGGTTTAAAGATTTTTCGAGTAAATTTAAAAATTTTAGTGACTTTGTATATTCTGTTTTTGATGGATCAACTACATTGGTTGATGCAACATCAGGCACTTCGCTAGAATATTTTGCACAAGCTTTATCAGTAATTTTATATATAGCTTCTGGTATTTTTAATATCATTAATGAATTTTCAAATTATTGATATGTTAAAAGTCTTGCAGATAAAGGCAACGGAGTAGTTTCTTTAAAGTTATTATTTGGTTTTATACCATTGGGATTACAACCAGGTTATAAAGTTAGATAAAATTTATTACTATTTATAAAGTGGGTATTGTATGAAAATAACTATTAGTTATATAAGTCATAAAAGTTTAGTATTAAATATATTGTTTTCATTATTTTTTATTTTTTTAATATTGTATTCAACATATTTAAGTATGAATCCAAACTTGTATCAACAAATTATAGCCCCAGATGGGACAACACAATACACTATTGAAAGTGTTAGTTTATTTTCATTTATTCATATACTTTTTATTATTTCTACAATTACACTATCATTAAATATAGTGTTTATAATAAATAAATTTTTATTACATAAAAAGATATATGAGTTAACTAAAATTAACTTGATGTTAATCGTAATTTCAATTATTCCATATTGTGGAATTATTATAGATTCAATCATCTTTAAAAGATCTTCAAATTCCTATAGAGATCGTAAGTTAAATGATTTTGTGTTGAACTTTCATTTTGTTAAATCAACCAAAATAACACAAACAATATTTTCATTGTTGATATTCATGATATTAAATTCAATTGTTTTTTTAATATATCCTCAAAATCTATTTGGCATGATATCAATATCTTACATACCATTTGTAATAGGTTACCAATCAGTAGCTGGAATCGCTTTATTAGTTACAGTTTTAGTTGGTCTGATAACTTTGGGATTTGATATTATAAACATTAAAAATATTATGAATTTATTGGATTTATCAAAAAGAGAAACTTTTAGATATATATTTATTCCATGAGTTATGACAAGTAGTAGATATTCTAATGCTAATTATTTTAAAACATTTTAAGTACACATTAGCATATATAAAAAAAACAAAATAAAAATAGTGTGGGGGATACAATACAAACACACTATTTTTCCCCAACTGACATGTGAAGTGCAACACTTCTATGTTACATTAAACTCTCTACTTTATGATATAAGTTGAGAGTTTTTTTATTTTAAATATTTTCTTGATACAATTGATAAGCTGTTTTATAACCAAACATTTTTCTTGGGATGTTATTTATTCTTCATTCAAGGATTTTTATTTTATTTTCACTTAATAAACTGAAGTCAGTTCCCTTTTTATATCATCTTCTAATCAAACCATTTACATTCTCGTTAGTGCCTCTTTGGAATGAGGAATAAGGTTGACAATAGTAAACTTTAAAGTTAAATTGTTTTGCTGTTATACCCATCATCTGAAACTCTAATCCATTATCAACAATTATACTTTTGACTGGTAACTTTTCATCTCTTAAAATGGTGTACATTTTAGCCACCATTGATTTAGCATTTTTACCTTTTATTTTTCTAATAATTACCAATCTTGTTTTTCTTTCAACTAATGTTAATAAGTGATAATATCCACTTTGTCTTCTACTAACTATTAGATCAGCTTCTCAGTGCCCAAACTCTTTTCTGTTATTTATCTTTTCTGGTCTTAA
>CASDXH010000053.1 GCA_949285105.1 uncultured Mycoplasma sp.
ACCAAGAAAATATTTAAAATAAAAAAACTCTCAACTTATATCATAAAGTCGAGAGTTTAATGTAACATAGAAGTGTTGCACTTCACATGTCAGTTGGGGTAAAAAAGTGGTGTGTACCACTTTTGTTATTATTACTTTTAATGTCTTGGTCTTGGAGACAATAACTGCCCACCCATTGCAAAGTTAATAATAAGTATTATTGCACAAATTATACTTACAAATGGGATTAAACCAAGTAATACTATAACTTTTTCTAACCCACTACATCTAACAGTTAAAAGGTATAAGATTGCACCAATTATGTTAAGCACCGGGATAAACATTAGAATGATAAATATCAATCTTTTAGTTTGGTTTGATGTCATTGTATTTCCTTTCATTAAACTTACCTTATTGATTATATCAAATATTTTTTATTTCTTACATTTTTAAAAACACCAAAATACTATTAAATATAGTAATAACAACAAGTTGTTATTGATTATATAATATTTATTTTTTTACAAAAAATAGTTATACAATTATGTTTTGGAAATATTTATTTATAGGTGAAATATATGAATAAAAACTTACTCGGAATTATTGGAACACAATATGGAGATGAAGGAAAAGGAAAGTTTGTTGACATGCTTTCTCAAGAATATCAAATTATTGTTAGATACCAAGGTGGTGACAATGCTGGTCACACAATAAAGTTTAATGATAATAAATTTAAGTTAAGATTAATCCCTTCAGGAATTTTTAACCCCAATAATACTGTTGTTGTTGGTAATGGTGTTGTTGTTAACCCTAAAACTTTAGTTGAAGAAATTAAATATTTAAATGATGCAAATATTGATACTAGTAAACTGTTAATCTCAGATAGAGCTCATGTTATATTTGATTTCCATGTAGCTTTAGATACATTAAATGAAGAAAACAAACAGGATAATAAAATAGATACAACTAAAAGAGGAATTGGACCATGTTATACAGACAAGGTTGCAAGAATTGGAATTAGAATGTGTGATCTATTTGATCTTGAAACATTAGAAAAGAAACTTGAAGAAAACTTAAAAGAAAAAAATATATTATTTCAACATTACAACAAACCAATATATGATTATAAATTAGTAGCAAGAGAATATTTTGAACTTGCAAAACAATTTAGAGACAAAGTAATTGATACAACAAATTATTTAAATAAACAAATTAAACAAAATAAAAAAATATTATTTGAGGGAGCACAAGGTGTGTTACTAGATATAGATCATGGAACTTATCCTTATGTTACTTCTTCAAGTATTGTTTCAGCTATGGCTAGTGGTTCTGGTCTTGGAATGACATCAATTAAAAATATTTTAGGAATTGTTAAAGCATATACTTCAAGGGTTGGTAGTGGTCCTTTTGTAAGTGAAATCAATGGCGAGTTAGCAGATCAAATCAGAACTAAAGGTAACGAGTTTGGCACTGTTACTAAAAGACCAAGAAGAATAGGTTGACTTGATATTGTCTCTTTAAACTACTCATTAAACGTTGCAGGGATTACAGAACTTGCAATTACATTAATAGATGTTTTGAGTGGTTTAGATAAAATAAAAATTTGTGTTGGCTACTATTATAATGGTCAAGTAATTGACTATCTTTTACCTGACAATAAAAGATATGCTGAATGTAAACCAGCATACATTGAAATTGATGGTTGAAAAGAAGATATTTCAAATTGCAAAACAATAGGTCAGTTACCAGAAAACTGTAAAAAATATTTACTTCTAATTGAAAAATTAACAAATAGAAAAATCACTTTTGTATCAGTTGGTCCAGATAGAAATCAAACTATAAGAGTAAGTCAAAATGATTAATAGATATAAAAACAAAGAAATAGACTATATTTTTTCAGATGAAAATAAATTTAACAACTGATTAAAAATTGAATTATTAGTATTAGAGTATTATCAAAAATCTGGTTTAATAAGCAAAGATGAACTAGATTCAATAAAAAAAAGCATAAGCATTGATGTAGAAGAAATTTATCAAATAGAAAAAATTACAAAACATGATGTAATAGCTTTTGTTGAACACATAAGTAGTCAAGTTAATGATTCATCAAAAAAATGAATCCATTATGGATTAACATCAACAGATGTTGTAGATACTGGTAATGCCATTGCCATTAAACAAGTAAATAAATTAATTTTAGATAGATTAAATAAATTAATGATTACAGTCAAAAAACTTGCACTGCGTTACAAGAAAACAGTAGAAATTGGAAGAACTCATGGAGTTCACGCTGAAATCACAACCTTTGGACTAAAAGCTGCAATATGATATGACGAACTAAACAGACATAAAGAACGTTTAATTTCAGCTTTCAAAGAAATAGAAGTTGGAAAAATAAGTGGAGCTGTTGGTACTCATGCAAACACTGGTATTAAACTCCAAGATTATGTGTGCAAAAAACTTAAAATTGGATCAGCTAAAATATCAACTCAAATAATATCAAGAGATATTCATGCAAATTATTTTTCTACTTTAAATTTACTTGGATTATCAATTAATAAAATAGCAAGTGAATTAAGACATTTAGCTAGAACAGAAATTTTTGAAGTTAGTGAATTCTTTGATAAAAACCAAAAAGGTTCTTCAGCAATGCCTCACAAAAAAAATCCAATAACCTTAGAAAATATATGTGGGCTTTCAAGATTACTAAGTGGTTACAGTTTAACTATTAATGAAAATGTTCCTCTTTGAAATGAAAGAGATATATCTCACTCTTCTAATGAGAGAGTTGTATTTTTGGATGCGACAACTATAGTTGTTAATATTTTAGAAAAACTCACTAAAACACTATCCAATTTAATCGTCAATAAAAAAAGAATGCTTGAGAATGTAAAAATGACTAAAGATGTAATCTTTTCTCAAACCCTATTATTGAACTTAATAAAAAGTAATGATTTATCTAGAAAAGAAAATTACGAAAAAGTTCAAACATTGGCTTTTAAAGCTTTTAGTGAAAATAGAAGTTTTAAAGAAGTGGTTTTGGAAGAACAAGAAATAAATAATTACTTATCAGAAAAAGAAATAAACAATATTTTTGATTACAATTACCATTTAAAATATGTAGATAAAATATTTGATAAGGTATTCAAAAAATAAAGTTAGATTGACAAATGAAGTGCAACACTCAAAAAGGGTGTGCACTTCATTGCTCGATTGACATGTGAAGTGCAACACTCAGAAAAAAAGAGTGTGCACTTCATTTGTTTTATTTGTAAGTGTTCACCAATAAAAAGATAATAAGTAT
>CASDXH010000054.1 GCA_949285105.1 uncultured Mycoplasma sp.
AAAGATTACAAAAACAAAAGGTGCTTTTACAAACACCCAATCGTTATCAAAAATAATTTACATGTGTTTAATCAACATCCAAGAAGATTATGATTCAAGGGCTATTCACAACTGACCTCAAATATTAAATCAACTAACTATATTATTTCCTGATAGATTATGTGATATAAAATAGTTGTTATAAAGCGATTTAAAAGATAACCTAAAAATGAGTTTCTCCAAAAATCGCTACACTACCCAAACTTTTTTTCTAGATCTATTTTCTTCAAAAAATTGTACACTACATCTAAAATTGAAACAGTACATAAAACTTTAAATGAAGTTTTTCAAATATTAGATAAGTTATGTAATTTTTATTGTTTTTTAAAACTTTTAATCAGTGAAAACTATTTATTTAAATTAAAATTAAATTGTAATTAAGGGGTTTATATGATTAAAAAAAGAAATAAATCAATTATTTGAGCAAGTTTATTTGGTGTATTATTCGCTTCATTTTCAGCACCTTTTATATATAGTAGTGCAAGTAATAATAGTCAACATATAGTAAATAATTATAATTTTGACTATGATGATAGTTTATCGAAAATTTCTGATCTAACATTAAACAAACAAAAAGAAATTTTCAAAAATGTTAAAGTTGATGATATATTGATGGAAATTAAAAATCCAAATAGCATTCTTTATAATTCTGTGCAAGGGTTAAATAACAATTTGGATAATGATGATTATAGTAAAATGAATGTTTATACAGAAATAAATAATAATATTGATGAATTTAAATCAATAGCTACAAACATACTAAATGGAACTACAAATGTTAATTTTATAAAAGAAAATTTAGATAATTTTAAAAACAACAACCCTTCTGAATATAGCAAAATTATTGAAAAAATTAATAAGACAATAGTAAATTTTAATGTGGGAAATAATAATAATAATAATTTAATCAATTATGATAAAAACATAAATATGAATTCTATGCTCCGTTCATCATCTAATAAAATAGAAGATATAATTGTAGAATTTGAAAATAATGAAAAAATTACTATTACTGCAGATCAAATTGCTTTTTTCACTAAGTCAGAGAAATTATTGTCTAGATTATCCATATATAGAGATAAAACATATGGTGTTGCAGTTGCGTCTGCCACTTTAACAGCAGCATCATGAGCTATAGCGGCATTTTATTGAGGTGCATGATGAATGTTTGGAGGCAATATACCATTTGCTGTAGCTGCAACTGTACAAGCAGGCATTTCAACTCACCTATCAGTAAAAAGTTTTGATGAGTATTATGATATAAGAGACAGAGCAAAAGATTTAAGTGACATTGTTTACTCTAAAGAATTTAAAGATATGAAACTTATATCTGAGTGTTTGTTGGATGAAGCGAGAAATCAGCTAAAAAATTCTGCTATAAATTTTATTAAATTTATAGCCAAATTTACCAATGTTATTCAGCTATATAAGAAAGCTATTGAATTACTAATAAAAAAAATGTCTATTAAAGTTGAGAAATATATTAGTAAAATTGTAAATAATTCATCATGAAAAAATGTTATAAGTTTTGCTGATAAAACTCCTTTTAAATCTTTAATAATGCAAATGAATAAAAAGTCTGCAGAATTTGTAACTGACATAATAACTAAAAAAGCTTTAATGAAGGGTTTGAGTTGAGCGTCTAATGCAATTCTTGTTATTGATATAATTATAAATATATCTAGTTTTTTTATTGATGTAGGAATATTTAATAATAGTGAACTATCATCTTGATAAAATACATTTTTAATTTTAAGTAGTCAATATAAATGGAGTTTTTTTATGGAAGGTAATAGTACAATATATAACGATCAAGTTATTAATGATGAATTAAATACAAAATGTGAAATTGAAACTAATACTAAAAAGAGAAAAAAGAAATTTGATATAGAAGAATTAAAAAAAGGGTACCCCTTATATATTTCATATCCTAAATCATATTATGTATGTTTGGATGAAGTTGATGAAATATCTAAAACTAATCAAATTAAAAAAATATTGTCTTATAACAATTCATTTTTAAAAATAAAGAAAAATAAATATAAATTTATTTTCAACCTTATGTTATTTATTTTTTCAACATTAATTGGTCCAATGGTTTGAATTGCAGTTTTATTTTTAGTTATTTATATCACATTGATTTTAAATCATAATAATAGAAGATCAGCTTTTTTAGATTATGGACCAGCAGTAATTATTTTATGAATACATAGACTTTGTAGTTTGTGTATTTGACAACTATCTTGATTAAAAAAATTTAATCCTTCAAAATATAAAGAGAGTTACCCATATATTTCTAAAAGTCTTTTTACTATGGCAAGTTCTTCATTTATGTCAGTATTTTTTTGATATTACTGTAAGTTATTTTATAAAAATTTTAAAATCAATATTACAAACGATAATAAATTTAAACCTATTGATAAAAGTGAAGATTTTCAAAATTATCTTTGTTCATCATGAATTTCGAATCAATGAAATTTAGAATCTATTCCATTTATTAATTGTGATAAAAATGATTTTAAATCTAAATCTTCTTATGTTGAAAACATTGGTGATAAAGATCAATTGTATGTGAGAAAAGGTTTTAAAAAGAAACTAAATTTTTTAGATTTTCTATATTTTTTGTTTTTTTTAAAACAGTGAACGCTTCTGATTCCGCATGTTTGTATTTATGGAACAATAGCGTGATATATTTATCCATTATTAATTAGATAATTTAATTTAAATTGTAGTTTATACAGCTGCAATTTTTTTATTCACTAATAAAAATAAATTCCATCATAAATATGTTTGCATTGAAAACACTTTAAAAAAAGAAAGGAAACAATTAATAAAAAAGATTCTATATTTTTGTTGTCATCTGATTGTGAATAAACAAAATAATAGCGGGCCATAATCTTAATGTTATAGAGATTATATATTTATAATTGTCCTTTATAACTTTTCCCCTGATATAAAAAATATTTAATAATTACAATTATTTTTTTAATGGGATTTAGATTAGGTACTGTCTCAATTTTTGGACAAACTCATTCTTAGAAAAAGTTTAAAATAAATTTTAGGAGTGAGTTACGTCAAAAAAAACCATAAAACAGTAAACTAGGACATCAAAATGGGACACTCCAGAAAAAAGGAGTGTTTTTTAATGAGTAAACAATTAAGCAAAAATGAATGACTATATTATTTTGATTTGTATGAA
>CASDXH010000055.1 GCA_949285105.1 uncultured Mycoplasma sp.
ATGGATAACACATTTTTGAATGTGAACATTTGGGAATGCAGCTTTTAAAGCTTCTGATATTCCCTTCAAATTATCACAACAAGTTAGCAAAACATCTTTCACACCTCTTGTTTTAAGTTCATCAAAAATCATTAATCATTGTTTAGATGATTCTGATTAAGCTATCCAAAAGCCCAAAATCTCTTTTTTTCCTCAATATTAACACCAGTTATTAAATAAACTGATTTTTCTTTGTGGACAGAATCCTCTCTAATTTTGAATATGATTCCATCTATGTACATAATTGGATAAAAAGGCTCTAATGGTCTTTGCTGTCACGTTGCAATTTCTGGAATTATTTTATTTGTAATCTAGAAATTGTGTCTTTGTCTAAATCGCAATAAAACTTTTGATATATTGTTTCCTGAATGTCTTTTGTAGACATTCCTTTTGAATATAAGAAAAGTATTTGATCTTCAATTCTAGATATATTTCTTTCATGCTTTTTAACAATCTTTGGTTTAAATGTTGATAAATATCAATTTTTCCATTATTGGTTGAGATTGTTTTTTTAGTTTTCCCTTTTCTATAATTGTTAGAAACATCTATAGAATTTTGATCATGTTTTTTATAACCTATATGTTTATCAAATTCAGCATCTAAAGTATATTTAATAAAATGTTTTTTAATCTTACCAATTAGTTTGTTTAAATCTAACATAGATTCAACACCACTGTTTTTTAATAATTCTTGTATATTTAATTCATCTTTGTTTTCTGGTTTTTTTGACATGACTCACTTCTAAAATTTATTTTAAACTTTTTTCTAAGAATGAGTTTCTCCAAAAAATGAGACAGTTCCAATTTAACCCTTTTAATCTTTATAAACAAGTTTATAAAATGGACAAAATCATTTGGAGATAACATTTATATAGTATATCTTTAATCTTATTAATTAAAAATATTTAATAACTGTTATACTGTTACTGGTGTTTAAATATGGATATAGTAAAGAAAAATATAATAGAAGTCTTGCAATTCTCTAATCATATAATTATTCCATTTTATCAAAGAAACTATGATTGGAGAGAAAAGGAAGTAAGACAATTAATCAACGATATAGATTCCAACAATAATGACGAATATTTTTTAGGAACTATTATTTTTAAAAATAAAGCATTTAGAGAAAAGGTAATCATAGACGGGCAACAAAGAATAAGCACTCTATTTTTAATTTTAAAATCAATATATAAAAATAAATATACAAATGAATTAATTAAGCAGGAAATAACACAAATATTAAATTTTTTTAAATTCAAATCATTTAATTCAAAAGATAATGACATATTGAATAGAATCATAGAAAAAGATAATGATATAAATGGCAAGATTAAACTTTCTAGATATTGAGAAAATTATGAATATATAAACAAATATTTTGATAGATACGCAAGCAAAATAAATGATTTTTATCTTAAGTTAGCAAAAGTTATCTTTTCAGTAATAACGGTTGATGAATATCATGATGAACATTTAATTTTTAGCCAGATTAATTCTACAGGAAAAAAATTAACTGCATATGATTTGTTTAAGAATCATTTACTATCAAGTATATTCTCTGATTCATATAACTTTGATGATTCAAATATAAGTAATTACCTTTTAAAATTAGATATTGTCACAAATTTTGACACTATAAAGAAAAATAATAATGAACAATATATATTAAATTTATTAAGATATTATATAGCATATGAGTCTAATATGTTAGCAAAAAAAGATTCTGATGATTTATATGACGCATATCTTTCTTTATATAATGCTATTAAAGACCCTGAGAAAATATTTCAAAATTTCATAATATTTGGATTATGTTATAGGTATGTAATAGATAAAAAATGAAAAAGCACCAAGTTTAATGATGAGATGGAAATGTTGTATGATAGTGTTAATTCATATATGAACATAATAATAGATATTATTATAAATAATTCATCAATTGAATGTGATAATTTAGTTATTTCATTACAAAATGAAATGAATATAAAAGAGTCTTTAAAGATAATTGAAATTTATAAAGTAAGAAGAATGTTTTGTGACTTACCAGAAAAAACAATTACAAGATTCATCCCTACAGTTTCAAAAACTATTAAAGATATAAAAGGAAATTATAAGTATAGTGAAAAATTATTTTGGGTGCTATATCATAAAGCAAATAGAGATAATTATAACTATAGAATGCCCACTATTGATGAGTTTAAAAGAATGTTTGTTACATCAAAAATTTACAATACTAGCAATAAATTTACAAAGAACATTCTGGTGAGAATTGCTAAGTATAAAAATAAAGTCAAAATAAATTTTGATAATTTTTCTGTTGAACATATTATGCCCAATAATCTTGATAAGTGATATGATAGTGGTTTTTATGAAGATATTAATAAAATAATAGATTATAAAGATACGATTGGAAATTTAACAATAACATCTTACAATAGCGAATTATCAAACAACACTTTTGAAGAGAAAAAAATATTTTTAAAGCAAAAAGAATCATTATGGTTAAATAATATTTTGCTTGATTATGATGAATGAAATGTTGATAACATAATAAATAGATCAAACTATTTATACAAAATTATCGAAGAAATATATGACATTAATGAAATTTATAATAGTTCAAAAAATATAGATGATTATGCACTTGACATAGAAACAACTTTTGAAGACATAGATGAAGAAACTATAGATTTATTTATAAAAAATAAAGCATATTTTAAAAGAATTAAGAAATGAGATTATGAAATAATTGATAAAATTTTATGTTCATACTATGATGTTCACAAATCTTTAGTAAAAACAGAAATAGATGTTCTAGGTATAAGTTTTGATGGATGGATTTCAAAAATAATTATTAATTTCTATGGTCTTGAAGTTATAAAAAATCAAAACTATAGAATAAGATATAGTGATATTAAAGAAACAGTTAATAATTTTGATCTTAAAACAAAAAAAATATTATGTTTAATAAATTCTGTTGTTGAAAATAGAGCTATTAAATAAAAAAATGGTAGTGTAGCGATTTTTGGATAAACTCATTTTTAGGTTATCTTGATAATGTATAAATAATTGTGGAAACTCCTTACAGGTAAAATATAAGTAAGGAGTTTTTATTATGTCTAAAAAAAATAATGTTGATCCTAAAATAGC
>CASDXH010000056.1 GCA_949285105.1 uncultured Mycoplasma sp.
GCTATTTTAGGATCAACATTATTTTTTTTAGACATAATAAAAACTCCTTACTTATATTTTACCTGTAAGGAGTTTCCACAATTATTTATACATTATCAATAGCTTTTTTATCAAATTTGTGATTCTAAATTTTCATATATTTCTTTGATTAAGCCATTTTCATAAATACAGTTATCCAATATTCTTTTATCAATATATCTATCATTGCTTAAATTAACTTCAGCACGATAAATTAATTCTTTTTCATTAACCTGTTTATTTTCAATAATATCAAAAAGAGTTTTCTTTATTTTCTTTAGATCTTTAGGAAAAGGTATGAATATAAATTTAAACCTTCTAGATCAAAAAAGGTATTGCCCATCACTATCCATTTTCTTTTCTTTATAGTATCTTCTTTTAACTAATCCATTATTAAAGCAATAAGTTAAATAAATTGTGTAAAGTTCTCTAGAGAATTTGAAATTATTATTAATGTTTTCATCAAGAATTTTGTCACAGATAATTTCAATATTTTTTAAAGCAATTCTCACCTTTCCTATAAACTCTTTAGAAAATGATTTACTTGGTTTTTCGTTGTAATATTGTTTTCCATAAGTTGGTACAAGATATTCTGTAATTTCTTTTGTAAGATCACTGTAATTATTATTAATGTCTTTCATAAAGGATTGAATTTTTACCATTGTTTTATTAATAAGGTAATACATTGTGATATTGTCATTTAAAAATTTTGCTTTTTTTAACTTGTGAAAAACACTAGTAAAAAAATATTTATAGTGTTTTCACTTTTTTACTTCTTCTAAAAATTTATTTTGTTTTTTGTTTTTTAAAGCATGAAGAATTTTGTCAAATGTTTCAAACTCAATTTTTCTTACATCCATTTTATCTACCAACCCTATTAATAAATTCATTATATTTATAATGTTAGAATAATATTTATTTTTTTAATAAATATTAAACAAGCTATAGTTAAATTTAATTTATAATTTTTGTGTTATGAAAAAATCTAAATACATTGGTAAATATGATTACATCGCTTACTACACAAAGCAAAAGAATTTCTGATTTAAGACAAATGCTGAAATCATTTCAGAAATTGAATTAACAAAAAAAAGATATAATCCATTATACAACGGAGTCGATGATGATGATGATGAGCAAGAAAATGCATTTGAACTAGGAGATGGTGAAGAATTTGATTCATATGAAAAATATAAAGAGATACTAGATGAGAATAAAGATATTGATAAGGACAATCCACAAATGAAGGAAGGTTCAATATTAGATATTGAATCAAAAAAATTTATTAAAGAAAAATTTGCACCATATCTCTGATATGATTTTGATGACATGAAGTACCAAAATAAAACAATGGAAGAGTTAGCTGTTGAAACAGAAAGAATATTAAAAGAAGAAGATTCAGCAATTATTTTTCAACCAGTTTTTATCCATAATAATTTAATTACAAAATGTGATGCTTTTGTTAAGTTATCAGAAGATGATTATTATTTAATTGAAACAAAAGGGACAACAACAGCAAAATTCCACCATTACCTTGATTTGTTTTTTCAAAAGCAAGTTGTTGAATCAAAAGACTATTTAAAAGATAAAAACATTTCATATGAGTTATGTCTTATTAAATATGAATATAAAAATAAATACGAAGTAACTTTTGAAACAACAAAATATATTAATCTTTCAAAATCTCCTCCATCACTTTCAAAAACTGATAAACAACTTCCAAGGGTTCAATTAATTGAAAGAAAAAACAAAAGAAAAAAAGGTTACTACTTTGATGAGATGGAAGAAGAATATGGAATCTTAATCTCAAACATATTGTGCGGTGACTATAGTGACATTGAAGCTAAAAAAATAATAATGAATAACACTAACACCACAAATTCTTTAAAAAAAGCTTTATCCATTTTAAAAGATACTTATTTAAATTTTAATGATGTTGTAAACCAATTGTGAGATCATAAAAAAGAATTAGAGGAACTAGAAAAGAGAATTAATCTTAATAAAGAAAGTTTTGATTCTTATATTAATATTGTTCCATCTGTAAATGATAAAGGTCCTTTTAAAAATGACGATAACTGACCAGAATTAAGAAAGCTTTATTCAATGCAAGGTTATACATTATATGAATATTCTGGTAATGTAGCAGAACAAGATGATGCAAGAATTCAATCAGCAGAAATAGATCAATCTCCAATACTTTTTTTAAAAAGACCAACAAAAAATCCTGATATCTACATTAATGCATTTGTGAATTCTAATGAAGAAATACAAATGGATTGAGAAAAAACAAATAAACTTTTTTCTAAACTACAAGGTGTTAAAAAAGTTTACTTTGATTTTGAAACCATAAACACTGCAATTAGAAGTTGTGATAATACTTTACCTTTTAGCCAAATAGTAACTCAATGTTCTGTAATAATTGATCATGGTAACGGTACTGAATCATCAGTCTGTAATAATTTAATTGTTGACCCAATAAACATCAATGTTGAGTGATTTAAAAAAGTTGTTGATTCAATATATCTTGAAACAAAAAATGAAGATGAAAAAGTTCAATATATTGTTTATAATAAGTCTTTTGAACAAACAAGACTTAAAGAAATGATAAATTACATTCAGGATAAAGATTACAATCGTAAGATTTTACAAATCATTGATAACCTATTTGACCTGGCCGATTTTTTTACCTTTACAACAAATAAAAAATATATTGTCTTTAAAGAGCTATGTGGTTTTTATTCAATTAAGAAAGTATTACCATTAATAAAAAAATATAATCCATATATTTTTGATAAAACCCATTGTTTAGACTATAAAGGTCTTCAGATTAAAAATGGTAAAGAGTGTCAAGGCGAGACAAACAAAAGATTTTTCTTATTAATTAATGATTCAGAATGGAAACAAATTGAAGAAAGCTTAAAGCTATACTGTGAAAATGATGTTAGAGCAATGATAGCAATCGAATACTTTATTGGTGATTTAATTTTGAACTATAAAAAATAAAACATCAATTATCTACTTTAAAAAAGGTTTTACTTTATTAAAACCCTAACTGACATGTGAAGTGCAACACTTTAATGTTACATTAAACTCTCTACTTTAAAATATAAGTTGAGAGTTTTTTTATTTTAAATATTTTCTTGGT
>CASDXH010000057.1 GCA_949285105.1 uncultured Mycoplasma sp.
TCCCTTCAAATTATCACAACATGTTAATAAAACATCTTTTACTCCCCTTGTTTTAAGTTCATCAAAAATCATTAATCATTGTTTAGAAGATTCGGATTCTTCTATCCAAAAGCACAAAATCTCTTTTTTTCCACAATATTAACACCAATTATTAAATAAACGGATTTTTTTGTAGATAGAATCCTCTCTAATTTTGAATCTGATTACATCTATGTACATAATTGGATAAACAGACTATAATGGTCTTTGTTTTCACATCACAATTTCTGGAATTATTTTATTTCTAATTCTAGAAATTGTGTCTTTGTCTAAATCACAATAAAACATTTGGTATACTGTTTCTTGAATGTCTCTAGTAGACATTCCTTTTGAATATAAGAAAAGTATTTGATCTTCAATTATAGATATATTTCTTTCATGCTTTTTAACAATCTTTGGCTCAAATGTTGATAGTTGTTCTCTTGCAACTTGTATATCAATTTTTCCATTATCAGTTGATATTGTTTTCTTAGTTTTTCCTTTTCTATAATTGTTAGAAACATCTCTAGAATTTTGATCATGTTTTTGATAATCCATATGTTCATCAAATTCAGAGTTCAAAGTAAAAGTAGATTCGATAAAATGTTTTTTTTATCTCACCAATTAGTTTATTTAAATCTAACATAGATTCAACGCCACTATTTTTTAATAATTCTTGTATATTTAATTTGTTTTTGTTTTCTTGTTTTTTTTGACATAACTCACTCCTAAAATTTATTTCAAACTTTTTTCTAAGAATGAGTTTCTCCAAAAATCGCTACACTAGCAAATAATGGAATTCGAAGATTAATTTTAAAAAAATGTAAATAACTTAGAGCTATTAATTAGCTGTAGTTTTTTTATTTTAAATTAAATATGTTAATGTTTATAAATTTGTAAATTTAATAAATTAAATATTATATTAAATTTTAAATATTAAAAATAATATAAATTATAATTATTTGGTCATGTTTTTCTAAAAAAGGAGGTATAAAAATGAATCAAACAAGAAAAAATCAGACATTTGAATTGGAAAGATTAATTAAAACATTAGAAAGCAAAGAATCAAAATCAATTGCTCTAGTTGGGAAAATTAATAATAAAAAAACTAAGATCATAAACTCTTTGCATCAATATATGTCAACTAATGAGTCAACAAACAAAAGAGTGCATACATCATTTTTTAACTCCTTAATGGAAGTAACAAAGAAAAAGAGTTCTAAAAAGAAAATAGAAGAAGAACAAAGTAACAATGTTGAGATATCAAATAAAGGTGTATATAGTTTTAATGCTGAAGTTATTCAAGAAACAATTGGAATGTGCTTAAGAGAAAATTTAAAAATCGAAAATATGCGGTCTGCTAAGTTTTTTAAAAAATTATCTAATCGTTTCAAAAAATGAAAACTTAATAGAATAAAAAAGAAATTGGATTACCTTGAAAAACACTGAGTTAAATCAGTTAATAACAATAAAATGAAAACAATTTTTCCAATTCTTACTACTATTACTACAATTGGTACTTCTATTGGTACACCAATTTTATCTATTGCTTTATTAAGAAACAAAGAGATTATAGAAACATTTACATATGCTGGTTATATTGTTTTGCTAGCTTTCTGTGGCTTAGCTATTATATCTGGAATTGTCTCTGTTATTTTTTATCTTGTAAGTTCTATAATTGCTAGTAGATATGAATTAATATCAAAAAATTTACCTGATGGATATAAAAAAACACTATCCAAATATTTTATTTTACCCGCTCAAACAAAAGAAGACACAAAACATTATAGAAAGAAAATTAAAATAAGTAAAAATCAAAATTATTATTTAAATGAAATAACCTATAATGAAAAAGATTATTGAAGTAATCTAGATTTATTAATGATTCATAATGCTTTAGGTAACAACGTTTGTTTTACAGTTACAATTTTAGAAAATTATCAAATGAAAAATATTTTTAGTGATTCATGAGGAAGTTCATTAAACTATTCTGTGTTTGATGTTAACAATTACAAAAATGGGTATAACAAAGAAAGAGTTATCAACTTTATTTTAAGTAGGATGTCTAAAGATTTCGGTTTTGATTTCATAAATTTATATAAAAAAAATGATCAGTTCAAAAACTATGTAGATGTATTTTATGAAACTTCTGATAATAATCTACAAGTTTTAAATGTATTAAATGTTTTTAAAACTCATACTTTGAAAAAAATAGATAAAAAGTATATTGAAAAACATATTGATTTTTTTGTTGATATTATCTATATGTATCTGATTAAAAGTTTAGATTTTTATACTTTTGATTTGCTTATTGATTCATTAGTAAATGAATTGAGAATTCCAAAGGATATTGATAGCAAGTACAATCTTTTTAAAATAGAGAATTTTTTTACAAAAAATTTAATTAAATTCAAAGGCAAGGCTTTATTGCTTAATATAAATAATGTTAATAATGAAATATTTTTTACAGATTCAAAAATTAATAATTTAAAAACCAGTGAAGTTAAAAAAATATTAAAAGATTTTCTAGACAACAATGACTTTAAATATAAAAAGAAAAAAATAGATGACAACAAAAGTTTTGTTAACAATTCAGGTGACTTGTTATTAGTATTTGAAACTGAAATAAATGATGAATCAGAAAATGTTTTTGAAAAGATTCAACAATTAAAAACTATAGGACTAAAACATAAAGCTTCATATATAGTTATTGATTTTGGATTTAATTTCATGATCATGCAAAATAATTTAAACAATTTTCAAACCATTGTTTGATCGTATCTTGATGCTCAAAATAAAAAACTTATGTAAATTATAATCTAAACTAGAACATCAAAATGGTTTTGTCCCATTTTAATGTCCTAGTTGCTCGATTGACATGTGAAGTGCAACACTCAAAAAGAGTGTGCACTTCACTTATTTTATTTGTAAGTGTTCACCAATAAAAAGATAATAAATATTAGGAGTACCTATGAACACTTATAAACATTTAACAAAAGAAGAAAGACACTTAATTTATTTACTTTGAAATAAAGAAAAATATTCAATGAATAAGATAGCAAAAATCT
>CASDXH010000058.1 GCA_949285105.1 uncultured Mycoplasma sp.
TAAATATTTGTTTGTATCAAAATCTTTTCTTGACATAAAAACTCCTTAATAAAATTTTACTTTTATTTTAGAGTTTCCCCAAAACTTAATACATTACCAACTCTCAACTTATATTTTAAAGTCGAGAGTTTAATGTAACATTGAAGTGTTGCACTTCACATGTCAGTTAGGGGACACTCTTTTCTAGAGCGTTCCATCGTTTATTAGTAATATGTTTTTTTGAATATTTACTTAGATAAATAACATTGGTTTTTTATAAAAGTTTAATATATCTATTTAATATACATCCAAAAAATTCAATATTTACTATAAATGTATCGATTCTGATACTTGACTAACTGTTTTTTCCGAGTTTCTGAAAATAGCTGCAATTGCGTTGGTAGGGTTAGAATCTATGCAAAATGATGCAACATTTAACTTACTTGGATTATTGTATTTTACAGATTCACTACTTACACTAATTGAAAAATTACTTTTAAATGCAAACCCTTTTTTCAATTGAACACTCAATGATATAGTTTCTCTAAAAAACATATCCTGATTGCCATCCCAAGTATTGCTTGAATATCTAACAATAACGCCATTTTGGAAACTAATGCCTTTTGATTTATAAGATTGATCTATTTTATTTATAAAGTTAGATGAAATTTTATTGTCATTCAGATTTGCCCTAATACCAGCTGTAGTATCAGATAAATCTTTAAATCCCATCTCAAATGATTGATTGTCGAAAAAATTTAGATCTATTTTCTTAAATTTACCACCATCCAAAAAGGTATCTAATATATATGCATTAGGAACATTAACCTGTAATGGATGATGTACACCATCTGCGTTTACTTGAGAAACAATTTTGTAAGTATTGAAATTTAAATTCAAGTCTGCATCTTGAACATTTTGCAATGTTGTAGAAACCAATATATTGTATTCACCATTATAATCAGCCTGAGAAACTTCTCTTTGATTCATTTCAATTTCAATACCAAGTAATTTTTCTTTAGTTAAACCATCAATTTTTAAATCAGAAATTATCAAATCTTCATTTAACAATGTAGCATCAATAGCGCTACCATCAACGTGATTATCACCTAAGTCTGATACATTTCTTAGTCAGCCAAGTTTCGTTAAAATATCAACATCTGAAACTCTTTCCCATAAACCTATGGAATTAGGCGAATTCTCCTTTTCATCCAAAGTTATTATATTTTTCTGTGTTACAACATCTTCTTTAAATGTACTCTCTATTTCAACAGCATTAGTTACAGTGTAAATAAATGATACCTCTTGCGAAATACTATTATCCTGACCATATGCTGCCTCTAAATTAATTGTTGGATTAAATTTAATATTGCTTGATGGGACAAACAAATAATAGTTTTGAATTTGTCTGGTACCATCATTTAATCTCATCACTTGAGAATCATCTGTAAAAAAAGGAATTAGTAAATTACCATTAAAATCCACTTTAATGTCTGCATCAGCAAGATTAACTTTTTTTGTTCCTAAATCTCCAATAGAATTTTTTGCAATTTTAGAAATATTATCACTAAAGAATTTTTTTAATTCTGAATTTGAATTAAAAATTAATATCTCTGATGAGTTTGCAGTTTCCCCAATCCCTTTTCATTCAACTTTTTGTGCAGAAGCTGTAGTGCTTCACTGATCGAATGTTTGAGATCCTCATGCATCATTAGTTCAATTTTGAAATGATGGGTTTAAAACTATATTTTTTTGTTCGTCTTTAGGGATCAGTTCTCAATTAGTAATTAGAATTTCTTTATTGCTATTTAGAACATCCTTCAAATTTTTATTAACGTCATTAGCTTTACTAGAATTTTTTATAAATTGATCCAATCCTCCCACGCCTGTCAGTGATGTTTTTAATTTTGGAACTGTAATTTTTGGAGAATCAACCTTATCGGAAGTTAAAAAAATATTTGAGTTTCCTGAAACAAAAACTCCTAGACCTAATGCAGTTGAAGAAAAAGAAAGAGATAATAAAATTCATTTAAATCTTGTCCTCATATAAACTCCTATTATACTAAATTTTAAATTATAAACACAAAAAATATATGTTTAATATTCTTTTATTATTATATTCATTTTTATTCTTGAATACTACCAATTATGTTAAAAATAAATAGGCTGCAAAACAGAAACAATTCTATTCTTATTATAATTTTTTTTAATAAAAATTAAAGGTTGGAAATGTTTGAAAAAACAAAAAATAGAAAATTAATCAAACCTGAAAATACAAATTGTGGCGTTTAAAAGATTTATGAAATTATAAAATAACAATCCAACATCTAAAAACTTCTTCTAATAATCAACAAATTATCAAAACAATTGTAAGAGATACATCAAAAGTTATATAAATAAAACATCCACTAATGAAAGCAGAAATGCAAAATCTATAAGTAATAAAAAAGTAATTTATAAAATCATAAAAAACTGCCATTAATTTTATTTCAAAAACCAGCAAAACGGTACTGTCTCATTTTTTGGAGACACTCATTCTTAGAAAAATTAAAATAAATTTTAGGGGTGAGTTATGTCAAAAAACCAAAAAACAAAGACAAATTAAATATACAAAAATTATTAAAAAATAGTGGTGTTGAATCTATGTTAGATTTAAACAAACTAATTGGTAAAATTAAAAAACATTTTATTAAATCTACTTTGGATGCTGAATTTGATGAACATATGGGTTATCAAAAACACGATCAAAATTCTAGAGATGTGTCTAACAATTATAGAAAAGGAAAGACTAAGAAAACAATCTCAACCGATAATGGAAAAATTGATATTAAAGTTCGAAGAGAACAACTATCAACATTTGAACCAAAGATTGTTAAAAAGCATGAAAGAAATATATCTAGAATTGAAGATTAAATACTTTTCTTATATTCAAAAAAGGCATGTCTACTAGAGACATTCAAGAAACAATATACCAAATGTTTTATTGTGATTTAGACAAAGACACAATTTCTAGAATCACAGATAAAATAATTCCAGAAAAAATTAGAGAGGATTCTGTCTACAAAGAAAAATCCGTTTATTTAATAATTGGCGTTAATACTAAGGTGAAAAAAGATTTTGGGCTTTTAGACAGCTGAATCAGAATCTTCTAAACAGTGATTAATTATTTTTGATGAACTTAAAACAAGAGGTGTAAAAGATGTATTACTAACTTGTTGTGATAATTTGAAGGGAATATCAGAAGCCTTAAAAGCTGCATTTCCAAATGTTCACATTCAAAAATGTGTTATCCATCAAATAAGAAATTCTACAAAACATGTATCTCCAAAAGATGTTGCATTGTTTACAAGTTATATGAAAAAAATTTATAAATCACCAAGCTATGATGCAGTCTTAAAGCACTTGATTCATTTGAAAAATCTTGAGGAGAAAAATATCCATATGCCATCAAATCATGAAAAATAATTTTCATGAATTAGTAACATTTTTTGATTATTAAACAGAAATTAGAAAAATGATCTACATAACAAACACAATAGAAAATCTAAATAGAAATATTAGAAAGATAACAAAAACAAAAAGGTGCTTTTACAAACACCTAATCGTTGTCAAAAATAATTTACATGTGTTTAATAAACATCAAAGAAGATTATGATTCAAGAGCTGTTCACAACTGACCTCAGATATTAAATCAACTAACTATCTTATTCCCAGATAGATTATGTAATATAAAATAGTTGTTATAAAGCGATTTAAAAGATAACCTAAAAATGAGTTTCTCCAAAAATCGCTACACTACCACAGTAGGAATATCAAAAATTTTAAAGAAATTGAATAATATATAGACTTAACATTTTAAAACAGATTTTTTGTTTTAATAATAATATATAATTAGATTCTATAGTAAAGGAATATCAAAAGTAATAATTTAAAAAAATCTATCCTTATTATAAACTAGGACATTAAAATGGGACACTCCAGAAAAAAGGAGTGTTTTTTAATGAGTAAACAATTAAGTAAAAATGAATGACTATATTATTTTGATTTGTATGAAAAAGATTAT
>CASDXH010000059.1 GCA_949285105.1 uncultured Mycoplasma sp.
GTCACATCACAATTTCTGGAATTATTTTATCTGTGATTCTAGAAATTGTGTCTTTGTCTAAATCACAATAAAACATTTGATATATTGTTTCCTGAATGTTTCTTGTAGATATTCCTTTTGAATATAAGAAAAGTATTTGATCTTCAATTCTAGATATATTTCTTTCATGCTTTTTAACAATCTTTGGTTCAAATGTTGATAGTTGTTCTCTTGGAACTTTAATATCAATTTTTCCATTATCGGTTGAGATTGTTTTCTTAGTTTTTATTTTTCTATAATTGTTAGAAATATCTCTAGAATTTTGATCATGTTTTTGATAAACCATATGTTCATCAAATTCAGCATCTAAAGTAGATTCAATAAAATGTTTTTTAATATTACCAATTGTTTGTTTAAATCTAACATAGATTCAACACCACTATTTTTTAATAATTCTGGTATATTTAATTCATCTTTGTTTTCTGGTTTTTTTGACATAACTCACTCCTAAAATTTATTTTAAACTTTTTTCTAAGAACGAGTTTCTCCAAAAATCGAGACAGTAGCCTTAAATTCAATAGTTTGATAAAAAATGAATTGCATCAAATAAAATGCAATTCATACAACATAATTTAATTTAACAAAATAGAAATTATAGATTTGAGTGTCATATTAAATAAAATTAAAAAAGCAAATTATAAATAAATTGGAAAGACAATAATTTTATAAAAACTTAAAATAGACTTTAAAAATTTAAAAATAGTTTCTTAGTTATAGAACAAAACTTATAGATATATTTTTTATAAAACGGTTGAAACAATAATCACTGAAACAATAGCACAAATAATAGCAAATCCAGTAAAAATTCAAAAACAGTCAGTTATTAATAAAGAAAATATTTTAGATTTTCTAATATAATTTTCTTTACTCATTTTCTTTATTAAAAAAGACGGTTTATTGTTTTTAAGATCTTTTCCCTTTTTTTGAATATTATATTGGGATGCAGAAAAATTTTTTTCTCATTCTTTTTTTCTTTCCTCAGATATATTTACATTATTTACAAATTCAAAAGAAGATTTCAAATACTCTTCAACAAAAAACTTACAATTTCAATTTTTTTTAATACCTGATCTACTGTTAGTAGATGAATCAACTTGCCAACTATTATATAGATTAAACATAAATAATTGCGTCAATCCGCTATATAAAATATAAAATGCACTTGCAGCTATGAAAACAATTCCTTTTGTACTAAGCAAGTCTTTGTTGGAAAAAGAATCAATAGCAGTAAATATAGTTGCAATTCAAAATAAAAATAAAATTCATTCAATAAAAAAATTAGATCAAAAAAACTTATATATTCTTTTATTTGCTTTGTTTACAAAGATACTTTTAGAATACTCTTTGAAATCACTGGTATTTTTAAGTTTCTCATAATTATCTTGGGAAATTTTTAACTTAAAAAGTTCACCAGATTCTTTCTTATTATCAAAATAATCAATAATATTTTTTTGATTTTCCTGATTTTCAATTATTTCTTGATTCTCAATTTTTGTTTCTTTTTGATTTTTCATATAATTCCTTTTTAATACAAATATTCTAAACTATAAACATCATTTTTAGATGGATATTTTCATTATTATTAAAATTAAAAATATTATTTTTATACATTTAATAAACTTATTTTGATAAGTGTTGGGTTTATATAAATAAAAAAAGCGAGACACCCGATCAGTCCCGCACGTTGCATCATAAACCAGAAGTTATTAGATGTACATTTTCTCGACAAAATAAAATACATATAATATCTGTTTTATTCACAAACCCTTGTACAGCTTTTGTTTTATTATACTCAACGACACCCATCAACTAACAATAAAAATTGATATATATCCTTGCTGGTCAAACAATTTTTTATACCTAACGCCATATAAACATTATTTTAATTTTCACATTAATATCAAGAAATCAAATTGTAATTTTATTATCTAATCACCATACATATATATTAAACAATTTTTAGAAAAATAATTCAAGACTACCAGTTTGTTAAAAAGTGATAGTCAAAATATTTAAGCACTAAAAATTTGTTTATATATCCATTAACTATTAAAACTTCTCTCACTATTATCAATAAATTAAAATTATAATTTTACTAGTTTGCATAAATATAATATGAACAGATTTAAAGCAATAAAAAATAATAACCAAATTACATATGTTGAAAAAAGTTCTAAATTCACAACATATGGTTTTTATGTTGAAAGCAATAATGAAATTAAAAAAATAATTAATGAACTAAATAAAAACAATCCAAAAGCGAAACATATTTGTTATGCATATAGATTAACTAACAATGAAATAAAAATTGAAGAAAGCACTGAACCTTCAGGTTCCAGTGGAAAGAAAATATTTGAAGTGATTCAAAATAACAACTTATACAATTGTTTAATAGTTATTATAAGATTTATGGGCAAGTCAAAGCTTGGATTGGGTTTATTAACAAGAAGTTACTTTAATGCTGCAAATACACTAATTACACGAACACAGTTATGCAACTTATTAGAAACAAATATATATCAAATAGAAACGAGTTTTAATGAATTCAATAACTTGATTAATAAACTAATTAAAAATAATGAAACAATATTTGAAAAAAATATTCTTGAAGGAAATTGTAAGATTATAACAACTTTGGATAATTTAGAAATCAGAAATGATCTACAGCCAATTTATAAAAAATATATAAGAAAATAAAATTTAACCAAAAAATAAAAATGGTAATGTATTAAGTTTTGGGGAAACTCTAAAATAAAAGTAAAATTTTATTAAGGAGTTTTTATGTCAAGAAAAGATTTTGATACAAACAAATATTTA
>CASDXH010000060.1 GCA_949285105.1 uncultured Mycoplasma sp.
ACAAATCGAAATAATATAGTCATTCATTTTTGCTTAATTGTTTACTCATTAAAAAACACTCCTTTTTTCTGGAGTGTCCCATTTTAATGTCCTAGTTTAATTTGTTAGAGCTATTTTTAAAATAGCTCTTTTTTTATGTAAATATACTATTAAAGGGGGTATAAAACCATAAAATAGTGTAAATTATAATTAAACCACAATTTTTTGAATTTTGAGCAATTATTTTTTTCAAAAATTGATTTTGATATTTTAAGTAGATATAATTAAAACATAGTGAATTATAGAATTTTTCTATATTTGTATTAACAAAACATTTTTTGGAGAATATGGGTATGAACAACGCTTTGAATTTTTTAGACAAGAAATTAGACCATTCTAATACTGAAGAGTTTAAAATAACCTTAAAAGATAAAGCTAAACATATTCTTGAAAAAATAAACTCATTAAATCAGGAATACAACAAAACAAATTATAGACATGAAAAAGCATCAATTGGTAAAGAGATTGATTATTTAGAACTTCAACTTAAAAGAATTGATGATGTTTTAATTTATGAACTTGGTGATGAAGATTCAGCTTGAACAATGATCGACAAGCAAAAAAAAGATATTGCTGAACTTGAATTCTTAGTTCAAAATAATCATCTTCCTAAAACAAACTATATCAGATTGTTCAATAAGAAAATGACATTCAATACTATATTGAATGAATTAACTTTTAAAAAATTATATTCTAATCATGGTATTAATTTCATAGATAATTCATATTCTAAAAAAACAAATACTCAATCTAGTGGTCAACCAATCTCTTACGAAAAAGAAAAAGATTTTGTTGAAGTAGAAAGACTTATCCCTGTTCCAACAATTCAAGAGAAAATTGTTTACAGAGATAGAGAACCACGTGTAGTTGAAAAGATTGTTGAAGTTGAAGTACCACAATTTATCGAAAATCCTAATGATATATCAACTGAGCCAGAAATTGTTGAAGTAGAAAAACTTGTAAATATTTCTGGTGGTGAAACTCAAAAAGTTGTAGAGGTAGAAGTTCCAGTGGCTCATGAAGTTGAAAAAATAGTTGAAGTTAACCAATTAATAGATGTTCCATATTATCAACCAGAAGAACCAATCTACTATGATAATTATGATCAATACTATGAAGAAGAACCTATGTATTATGATGATCAAGGTTATTATGAACAAGATTATTCTATGTATGATAATTATGATCAATACTATGAAGAAGAACCATATGAAGAACCTTATGAAGAACCATATGAAGAACCATATGAAGAACCATATGAAGAACCTTACTACGAAGAAAATAAAAAACCTATAGTTGAAGTTGAAAATAGAGATGTTGTTTATAATCTAAAAGAAGATAAAGACTTACCGGTTGAAAAAAATAACAATGTAGATGATAGTGACTACTTTGACGACGACGATGAGTTTGATGAAATGTTTGAATAATATAAGTGCTATTGATTAATTTCTATAGCATTTTTTTATTTTATTTAAAGTAAAAATCATATAATTGATAACTTTATAAATCAATATAATATATTTATTTTTTAAAGACATTTGATATGAATTACATGATTGAAGACTTTTACTTAAAGGTTGATGACATTCATCATATATACTGTTGAACAGCTGGTATAAAAATGGAATTCCAGTTTTATATGTTCATGGTGGTCCTTGAGGACAAATATCTAAAGAGTGCTTAAAATATTTTGATTTGGATAAATTTTATGTAATCCTATTTGATCAAAGAGGGTGCGGAAAAAGTGACACAAGATTTTGTATAGCAAATAATGATACTAAAAATTTTGTATCAGATATTGAAAAAATAAGAATTCATTTAAACATAGATAGATGAATATTATTTGATGGAAGTTGAGGAAGTACACTATCTTTAGTTTATTCAATTTATCATTTAAAAAGAGTTAATGGATTAATTTTAAGAGGTATATTTCTTGGACAAAAAGAAGATTGGACTAGCATTAAATAGTGGTGCTTCTTATTTTTATCCAGAATTTTATAAAAAGTTTATAGCTTATAATAATTAATTCAACTCTAATGACACTATAAAAAATTATTACAAGCTTTTAACTGATGGTAAGTATGAGTAGGTTAAATACTTAGTTTTAAGAGCTTGAGATCAATGCGAAGCTGTAATTTTAAGTTTAAATCCAAACTTTAAAGAAATAGAGAATATGTCTGATAATGAATGTCACCAAATAGCTTTAATGAAATGCCATTACACTATGAATCATTCATTCTTGGTGTGAAAAGACTTTATTATTAGTAACTATCATAAAATAAAAGAAATTAAAACTTTTATAGTTCATTTAAGATATGATCTAATATGTAGACCTGATTAAACTTATAAATTATTTTCTAATCTAAATAATGCTTCTATTAAATTTACATGTTCTGGTCATTCAGGATCTGAGTATGAAACAAAAAAATAATTAGCAAATGGTTTAAACTGATTTTCTAACAATAACTAGTATTAAAAATAAAAATGAAATTTGTATTATACAAATTTCATTTTTTGTGGTAATGTAGAATAGTTTGTGGAAAGTATCTTTCTCCTTACAGGGCTAGATACTTTTTTCTAGCTCTTAATTTGTACCATAAAATTATGGTAAATCAA
>CASDXH010000061.1 GCA_949285105.1 uncultured Mycoplasma sp.
AGAATTTTGATCGTGTTTTTGATAACCCATATGTTCATCAAATTCAGCTTCTAAAGTAGATTCAATAAAATGTTTTTTAATCTTACCAATTAGTTTGTTCAAATCTAACATAGATTCAACGCTACTATTTTTAATAATTTTTGTATATTAAATTTGCCTTTGCTTTCTGGTTTTTTTGCCATAACTCACTTCTAAAATTTATTTTAAACTTTTTTCTAAGAATGAGTTTCTCCAAAAAATGAGACAGTACCTATTTCCCACCAAGTTAACTAATAGATCTATTTATATCAATTTTTTTCTAAACATATAAAAAAATTTGTGTTAAAATGTTTCTATGAAGGCAATAAATTTAAAAATTTTAAGTGGATTATTAATAGGATTAATTTCAACAGCTTCTATTGTGGTTGTTCCAGTTTCATTAAATGCTTCTATTTCTAATTTAGGTGGAGGAGAAGTGCAAAATGGGAATATACCTACAGATATAGAAATGTATGATGAAAAAAATCAAATATATTTTAATGGAGAAGGAAAAATTTTAAGATATGATGGGAATGCTACTACTTTAGAAATTCCTGAATATTTAGAAAGTCCAGAATATGGAAAAATACAAGTTAAAAAAATAGCTGCCAATGCTTTTTATAATTTTAAATTTACTCAATTAATTCTTCCTAATTCGATAACAGAAATTGGTGATGAGGCTTTTTTTTCTTCAAGATTGACTGAATTGACTCTTCCTAGTTCTTTAATTAGAATTGGTACAAGTGCTTTTATTAATTGTCCTGAATTAACTAGTTTAATTATTCCTGATTCTGTAACAGAAATTGGTGATAGAGCTTTTTTACGTTCTGTATTAACTAAATTAACTCTTTCTAATTCATTAGTTAAAATTGGAACTGAAGCTTTCTTTTTATCTAAATTAACTGAGTTAGTTATCCCTGATTCTGTAACAGAAATTGGTGATAGAGCTTTTTTTGATACTTCGGATATTGAAGTACAATTACCTACAAATTGTAAGTATTATCCTAATACATTTAGTCCAACTTGTTTAATAAAAGGTGGATCAAAATTAACATTTTAAAATTTTAATTATTTTATCATTTTATTAATAAAAAATAAGATATTTTGATGTTATTTATAATAAATTTAATAGGATTTTATTATTGTTTATAAATTTGGAATATTAGATTAGAACAAATTAATTTTGTTGTAAAAATAAAACAGTAAATTTATTTATATCGCTCTATTAGTTAATTTGGTGGGAAATTTTTTATAATGAAATAGTTTAAATCATGAACCTAGATAAAAGTATTAGAATTCTAGAAAGAGTATGTTGTGATGAATATTCAAATTTATCCGAAAAAGAAAAGGATGCAATTATAAGAGAATTTTATAGTATAGATGAAAATAAAAAACCAATTAATTATAGAGGCTTAACTATTTCTAAGATTAAAGAATTATTTTCTGTCTTAAACCCTAAATTAAAGGAAAAAATTAAAAAAGATCTTTTTATTAGAGAAGATATAAAAATTGTTAAAGAAGTAAATAATAACAAAGAAGGGACTGATGCTTTAATTTCATATTCTAATGTTTTAATAAATTTAGAAATCAAATTTGGTTCTGAAACTTTAGCAAATATATGACATTCAAAAATGGATGAATTATTTAATACTAATGTAAGTGATTTTTCTTTCATTTCGATAAAGCAAATAATCATAAAAATATTTGAATTAGATTTTCACAACATAGAAGTAATATTTTTGATGAAACCACAGTTTGAAATAGGTAAAGAAAAAATAGATAAAACCCATGGTGTTGTTAAGAATCCAAGATTATATAAAAAAGTAACAGATGATATAAAAGAATTTTGTAAGAATAATAATGTTGAATTTATGGGAGTATGTAATTCTTCAATAACAGGTACTAAACTTAATAATAATGAGTTTTTAATTCATCTTTTTTAAGATAATTAATTTTTATACAGATAATATATAATAACATTCCTTTATTAAAAAAGCATTATCAACAGATATGCTCTTGATTGATAATTTTTCATCTCTAATAATGATATCATTTTAGCCATCATTGTTCTAGCGTTTTTAACCTCTATTTTTCTAATAATTGCCAACCTTGTTTTTCTTTCAACTAACGTTAATAAGTGATAATACACTTTGCCTTTTACTAACTATTAGATCAGCTTCTCAGTGCCCAAACTCTTTTCTGTTATTTATCTTTTCTGGTCTTAAACTATATGGAATACAGTATTTTCCATCAATTT
>CASDXH010000062.1 GCA_949285105.1 uncultured Mycoplasma sp.
TCCTAATACTTATTATCTTTTTATTGGTGAACACTTACAAATAAAATAAATGAAGTGCACACTCTTTTCTGAGTGTTGCACTTCACATGTCAATCGAGCTAACAAAAGTGGTACACACCACTTTTTTATTTTTTTAATGATCCCAATAGTATAATATTTACTAATTAAAAGTCTTAATGTTAAAGGAGAATTTATAATGACAATAAATAAACAAAATGATTTTAAAACATTTATAGCTGTTGATAAACTTGATTCAAGAGTTATAGACAAAAAAGTTTATGAAACAAAAACTGATAATAATTTAATTATGTTTGTAATTGATAAAAACAACTTGGATTTGCCAAGAATTGCAGATTATGTTAAAAGATTTGCTGAAAAAAATAAATCAAATATTAATTATGATTTAAATAGTTTCATTAACTACTTTGATGATTCAAAAACAAAGGCTGATTTAATTTTATCTTTAGTTTTAGCTGCAACATTTTATGAAAAAAAACCATTTAATTTAAAAACAACTAAAGAGGAAATTTTTGAAATTAATTTAATATTAGATGAAATGTATGGTGATATTTTAAAAGAAGCTTGTGTTGTTAAAGATGCACAATTTTTCTGTAGAGCTTTACAAGATATGCCAAGTAATATTTTATATCCAGCAGAATTTTGTAGAAGAGTTAGAGAATTATTTAATGAAGTAAGCTACAAAGTTAACATTGTGGAAATGAATAAAAAACAAATTCAAGAACAAAATATGGGTCTTTTACTTGCTGTGAATGCTGGCAGTTTAAGAGAACCTAGATTTATGTACGTAGAATATAAAAACAACCAAACATCAAATGAATACTATGGATATGTTGGTAAAGGAATAACATTTGATTCAGGCGGTATGAATATTAAAACTGGATCGTTTATGAGATGAATGAAATTTGACATGTCAGGTGCAGCTGCTGTAATGGCTACAGTTTATGCATTAGCTAAAAACAACATTAAAACTAATGTTGTGGGTGTTGCTTGTTTAACTGAAAATTTAGTTAGCCCAACATCTGTAAGACCTGATGATGTTATTATTTCTCATAGTGGCAAAACTGTTGAAATTGATAACACTGATGCTGAAGGTAGACTTGTATTAGCTGATGGATTATCTTATGCTGCAAGTGTTTTAAATGTAACTAAACTTGTAGATATTGCAACTTTAACTGGAGCTATGATCTTTTCATTAGGAGATGTATATTCTGGTGTTTGAACTTCACATGATAATGATTGAAGAGAATTTGAAAAAGTTGCTTTTGATTCTGGTGAATATGTTTGAAGAATGCCTTTGCATGAAAACTTCTTAAAAATGCTAGATTCAGATATTGCTGACATGAAAAACTCATGTGATGATAGAAGAGGTGGAAGTTCTAGAGCAGCTTGTTTTTTAAATGAATTTACTCATGGTAAAAACTTCATCCACCTTGATGTTGCTATCACAGCAGATGTTAACAACCAAGGTCAAGGTGTAATGATTAAAACATTATACAACTTTGCTAAAAATCAAAAATAATTAATATGAATAACAAAAATAATTTAAATGATCTTTCCTCTCAAATAGATAAAGCTAATGTGGGGATAAGTTATAAAAAACCTAAATACATAAAAAATAGACAGCTTACTGTTTTAATAATAAGTGGTATTTTTATGTGTGGCACTATTGTTGGGGCGGGTTTTGCGATTAATGAAGCTGTTAAAGTTATAAACCAAAAAAATAGCAAACAGGTGCAACAACAAAACTCTCAATCAAAAGAAGTTTTTACAGTTTTTTTAAAAACAAAAAACATCTTATAATTTTAAATTGTTTAATACCCGTTACATGGGTATTTTTTTATTGCTTTTTTAAACTGTTTGGACTTAGCCAATTTTTGCTAACAGTTTCTTTCATATTTACTTGTCTTTGAAAAAATATTTTATTTATTATTTTTAAATAATTTCTCTTTATCTATTAATAATAAATTTATAAGCAGATAAAATCCCCTATAACTAAAAAGATTTATAAATAACAAAAAGATAAAACAAACCAATTAATTGATATAGAATATTGTTTGATGCGATTTGCATTTGTGTAAATTAAAAACAAAACATAATTTTATAACAAAGGAATATTAGATGAAAAACAAACCAAGGTACTGTCTCATTTTTTGGAGAAACTCATTCTTAGAAAAAAAGTTTAAAATAAATTTTAGGAGTGAGTTATGTCAAGAAAACCAGAAAACAAAGATGA
>CASDXH010000063.1 GCA_949285105.1 uncultured Mycoplasma sp.
TAATATTTATTATCTTTTGATTGGTGAACACTTGCAAACAAAACAAATGAAGTGCACACTCTTTTTTTCTGAGTGTTGCACTTCACATGTCAATCGAGCGAACATCTCAACAGAATTTAAATTTTGTTGGTGTTCTTTTTTTTATATACATCCTTGTTAATGGAGTATTTTAGCTTATAAAAAATAGTTCAATAGTTACAATATTAGTAATCATATAAATCCAATAACAAATATCCTAGATAACTTTTTTAAAAAATAGCTTTAATTTTTATATATAACCTTTAAATAAAATATCATTCTAAATTTTTTAATGTCTTATTTTTAACTTCAATGTTATTGAAAAATTTTTACATAATAAAAAACTTTTGGAATTATCCAAAAGTTAAACAATTATATTTTATAAACAAACTATATTAATTAGATTCAATGTAAATAGCAAATCCCTCTCCAACATGAATTGCTATAACAGCTGGAAAATAATGTATTGAAACTTCGTGATTAAGTTTTTTAGAAATTTCTTTCATTATTTCTTTATTTTTATCTTCATCTACAAAAGTTGTAAACATATAGGCATTTTTAATTCCTTTAGACATGAAGTTATTTTTCTCATCTATTCCCTTTAAAGCAATATCAATAGCTTTTTCAAACTTAATTGTTTTGTCATAAAAGTCTAGCCCACCACTAAAAGAAATTAAAATGTTGTATCCAAGCATAGTTGCAACCATCGCTTTAAACTTACTTATTCTTCCACCTTTTTCAAGCTGAGACAAATCTTTTACAATTAACATTCCATATCTAGTTTTTTTTCTTTCTTCAACATATGAAACAATTTCGTCATTACTCGCATCTTTGGCAACAAGTTCTTTAATACCCAATACTATATTTCTAATTCCAACAGAAATATCTTCAGCATCTACTATTAATATATCAAGTTCTGGAAAATCGTCCTTCACCATATTTCATGTGTTGTATGATCCAGATATTTGTTTTGAGATTGGAACAACAACAAATCTATCATATTTATTTCTTAGGTCTTCTAAAGCAGTAAAAATCTCACCTAATGCTATTTGGGAAGATTTAAGATCTATGTTGCTTTTTATTTTGTGCATAACATCTAATGTATTGATATCAACTGAGTCAAGATAATCTTTAGTTTTATTATCTTTACTAATTTCTGTAATATGAAGAGGAATTAAAAAAACATCTTTAATCTCATCTTTATTAATGCCACTTGATGAGTCAACAATAATACAAGTTCTTTTTTTAGTCATAACTTCTCTCAAATTAAATTTATATATGCTTATGATTATAATATAAAAAAGAGTCAAAAAATTAACAACAGTTTTTGAAAATTATTACATTCTAAATTTAAAATAGCTGTATGTTGTTTAAATTAAAACCCATTGAAATAATCATTAATATTCAAAGTTTTTTAAATTTGTATTATGTTCATAAATTAACAAACAAAAATTTAAATGAAAAATGACAGTCTACTTTTATAAGTTTTGATTAAATTGAAACTTAGTTACTTATTAGTTTTGTTTATTTATTTCTTTTTATTGTCTTCTATAATTATTCTTTTAGAAATTAAATTTTCCTTGTTAATTAAAATTCAGTTAATAAAAACAGTAACTAAAGCCATAGTGATAACCAAATCAACATTTGAACCAAAGATTGTTAAAAAGCATGAAAGAAACATCTCTAGAATTTTGATCGTGTTTTTGATAACCCATATGTTAATCAAATTCAACATCTAAAGTAGATTCAATAAAATGTTTTTTAGTCTTACCGATTAGTTTGTTTAAATCTAACATAGATTCAACACCACTATTTTTTTTAATAATTCTTGTATATTTAATTTGTCTCTGTAAACTAGGACATTAAAATGGGACAAAACCATTTTTATGTCTTTTATTATACATCATCGGAGATAACCAATTTAACTTTTCCTGAATTCTTTCGTTGTTGTAATAATTAACATAATCATCAATAAATTTAGAAAGATCATTATATGATGTTTCTTTTAAATTTATAGTGTTTATTAATTCGGTTTTTAAAAGAGAAAATCAATATTCAATTTCTCTATTGTCTAATGAATTACCAACCCTAGACATTGATTGTGTTCATTTGTTTTTCTTTATAAATTTATGAAACTCATTAGAAGAATAAACAGTTCCATGATCTGAATGTATAATGCAGTTTTTTTGTTTAACATCTACTAATGAATCAATAATTAAATTAATGTCATTATTT
>CASDXH010000064.1 GCA_949285105.1 uncultured Mycoplasma sp.
CTTAGTATAAAAATTATAACAAGCGGAATTCACTTTTACAATTTTTAGTTTAATAACTTACAACTTTAATCAGCGGAATTTACTTTTACAATTAACATTATATATAAATTACTGTTTTTTTCTTGCATTTTTGTGTTTGTTTTGGTATAATATTTATGTAGGTATATACTAAAGCATGGAGGCGGTTTTATGTATGTCGAAAAGTGCACTAATAATGGTACTGCTTATTTAAGATTGGTTGAATCTTATAGAGCTCCTAATTCTAAAGGTGTTAAAGTTTCTAAAAAGAAATTAATTTTAAATATTGGCCCTTTATCTAAATTTGACGATGGTAAACCAAACTATTTTGAACGATTAAAAGAATCTTTTAAAAATGGTTCACCTATCATTGACTCGTTAAAACCTTTTTGTGAGAAAACTCAACCACTTGAACATTATAGATTAGAATACACTGAAGGTGATCCTTACCTTATTGGATCTCCTAAATTGTTTTCTCATATTCTTATTGAACAAATTATTAAAGAACTTGGTTTAATCGATTTGTTTACTCACTATAAAGCTCAATATAAAATTGAATATGATTTAACTGGTTTTATTAGGTTACTTATATATGGTAGATTACTCAATCCTGCTTCTAAAATAGCTACCATCACTCAAAATAATGATTATTATAAACCTATAATTATTAATCCTTATGAATTCAATGTATATGATTCTTTAGATTTTGTATATAAATATCGTAAAACCATATTTAACACTTTAAATAGAACTATGATTAATAAATTTAATCGTCAATCTTCATTAGTTTTTTATGATGTAACTAACTTCTATTTTGAAATTGAAGATCCAGATGATGACACTGATGAAGAAAAAGGAATTAGAAAAATGGGTGTTTCTAAAGAAGAAAGAAAATCACCTATTGTTCAGATGGGACTGTTTATGGATGAACAAGGTTTTCCTATTTCAGTAGAAATGTTTCCTGGTAATACTCTTGACCATCAAACTGTGATAGGTTCTTTAAAAGCTTCTGTCGATAATATGAAATATGAACGTTTTATTTTTATAGGTGATAGAGGAATGACAAACTATCCTAATCTTTTACATATTACTTCTTTAGGAAACGGGTATATAGTTAGTAAAAGTACATTAAAATCAACTAAACAAGATAAAGCTTGGTTATTAGATAATGATGACTACATTCATTTATCAGAAGAGTTTAAATACAAATCACGAATTATTCATAAAAAAGTAAAAGATGAATTTGGTAATACAAAAGAAATAACTGAAAAAGAGATTGTTTATTGGTCAAAGAAATTTGAAGCTAGACAAAAACACGAAAATAAATCATTTTTAGAATTCATTGAGAAACTCAAAGCTTCTCCTGAGTCATTTAGAATATCAAAAGCTCAAGCTAAAGATTTAAGGAAATTCATCAAAAAAGATGTTGAAAATACTGACACTGGCGAAATAATTGATTTTAAAAAACTTAAAGCCATGTTAGACTATGAAAAAATTAATGAATTTAACTCAATGATGGGATATTACAAAATAGTATCATCTGAACTTAATATGGATGACTTAGAAATAATTGAAAAGTATCATGGACTATCAAGAATTGAAGACCAATTTAGAGTTATGAAAGGCGACCTAAATACTAGACCTATATTTGTAAGAACTAAAGAACACATAAATGCGCACTTAATAATATGTTTTATATCTCTTCTTGTGCTTAGAGTAATTCAATATAAAATTAAAGGATTAAACACATTTAAGGTTGATGAAAACAAATATTGGCAAGAAGGAATGACAGCTGAAAAAATTATTAAAGCTTTGAATAAATGGACAGTAGATAAAATGAATGATGAATATTATCGATTCAATAATATTAACGATGACGATTTATCAATAATATTGAAAGCTTTCAATATATCTATTCCAGCCAAACTATATAAGCCGGCGGATTTAAAAAGAATTAAAACAAATATTAAATTATGATTGTAGGTATAAATGTAGGTACATAAAAAAGCAAAGATAAAAAACCAATAATAGTAACAAAAAGCCCGTAGTTACAACAAAAACTACAGGCTTTCTTTTTATATTAACTGGCAAACTCGGGGTATATCATACAAATACTGATTATCCAAAATCATATCTTTGCGAATGAGATTCCAATTGGCTTTTTTTCTGTAAATAATTTTGAAAAACAGGAAATTGA
>CASDXH010000065.1 GCA_949285105.1 uncultured Mycoplasma sp.
AAGAAAAATGCTTTATTAAAAAACTGATTACAAAAAGTAGCTTCACAAGAATCTGAAAAGATAGCTAATGAATTAAGTTCTAAATATGATTTATTGTCTGAAAAGTTTTTAAACGATAAAAATATTGAGTTCAACAAAAACAAATCATTCACCTTGCCATATTCTGATTCTTCTATTAGTTATCTAGTTTCTAAAAAAGGTGATGAAACTATTGATCGAATTGTTTATTCTAATGGTAGTAGATTATATAATAGTACAAAATATTTAGACATGTCTAATGCTATAGATGATACTGTAACAAGTAGAGACAATTATAAGTATTTATACAATCTACTTTATTTAATGTTGAATAGTACAGCAACAACTGGTAATGAATATCTAAAAGATATTTATAACAAAGGTGTTAATGTTTTAGAATCGATCTTGAATGGTGTTGCTGTTGATAATTCAAACTATGCTGAGTTCTTTGCAGTATACCAACCAAACATTACAAAAGAAGAATTAATAGAAACTAAATACCAAAGAGTTGATATTAAAACAAATTATTTAGCAGGTATTGATACTTTTCCAACTAACAACACATTTAGTGTATTTGATCCATTTAGTTTTGCAGCAGTTGTGCCAGAAAAATATTTAACTACTAATAATAAAAAAGTTTTACCTGCTGAAGTTTGAAATGATGTTTTAAGAAAATCTAGTAAAGATATCAAAACTTGATTGAATAATTTAGATTCAAAATATTATTTCAAAGCTAACACATTAACTTTTGTAATTATAGGTTCAGGAATTTCTCCAGAAATGGTTTATCCTTCAAGTTCTCTTGAAAATTTAATTATTAATCCAAAGGATGAAGTATTACTTTATGTTGGTGAACAAGGATATGAATCGATTTTAAATACACAACCAACTTTATTTCAAAATAAATATTATGCTATTCAAATAAATAAAAATAGCGCACAAGAGACAAATAGATATATTAATCAATTAAACATTGAATACAAAAATAGTTTTAATCAAAACTCAAATACCAATCTTATTTATAACGTCAGTGATTTTAATAGAAATAAAAATATTTTAACTTTTAGAACAATTCTACCTAATCAAATTAAATCTTACATTTCATCAATTGCAGTAACTATAATTATTGCTTTAGTTATTGTTGGAATATATCTAACTTATTTGTTAGTTAAAACATATATTAATAGAAACATTGTTCAACTAGCAATAATTAAAGCTAATGGATTTAGTAATTTTAAAATAACTTTTGGTATGTCATTGTTTGGAATGTTTGTTTCTATAATTGCAGGTATATTTGGTTATATTGGAGCATTATTCTTGCAAACTCAATTCTTGCAGGTTGTTGGAGCATACTGATTTATCTCTATATCTTTATCATCATTTTCAATACTGAGTTTCCTTGCCACATTTGTTGTTGCTTTTGTACTTTTTTTTATCTTTAGTTATTTAGTTTTAACTTTCAAGTTCAAGACTCCTATAGCACAACTTATTTCTCAAAACACTGAAATGAAAGCTAACAAGATATTGAATTGGGGAAAAGGTAATTTCTATAAATTATCAAGTCCATTAACAAAGTTTAGAATGAACTTATCATTCAGTAACTTTAGTAGATTTATTTTCTACACACTGTTGTGTTCAATTGGTTTATCTTTTATAACTGGGTCAATTGCTCTAAGACAAAAGTTTGAGCAATCACAATATGATACATCACTAAATAAACAATATGATTATAGATTTGATTTAGCTACACCAACTGAACAAAGTGGTTTATATAAATATCAAAAATATAGTGAACTTGGTTTTAGTGATCCAGATATTGGAATTTATCCTATTTATAGAGGGAATATAAATAGTACCTTATATGAAGTCCCAAGTATTTATAACTATCCTTATAAATTAGAACAGCTTAAAGTTTATAATCCAGTGAATAATATGCCATTAAAGGATGCAAAGGGAAATGAAGTATATTATGGAAATATCTTATTACCATCATATAATGCTAATCAAACTTTAGAACGTGATTTAGGTTTTGCACAAAATGTGGTTTTAAGTAAATGATTATTAGATTTTAACTTCTCAATAATTGGAATCAATCCATGACAATTTGTAAAAGAAAGTTTACCTCCAGAACTTGTTGCTAAAGTTGAAACTCAAAGTAATAACTTCCTAAGAGCAATATACAATTCAGATAA
>CASDXH010000066.1 GCA_949285105.1 uncultured Mycoplasma sp.
TGTTAATGTCAATATGTAAATTACCAATTTAGTTCAAATAACTTTTACCAATTTTGGTGTTATTCATCTTCAATAATATCTTTTGTTCTGTAAGATCTTCCAACTATATTTATTATAAAACTATGGTGTAAGAGACGATCTAGTATCGCATTTGCTAAAACTGGATCACCAAAAGTTTCTCCCCATTTAGATAAAGATTTATTAGTTGTTATAATTGTTGAGTGTTTTTCATATCTTCTAGATATTAATTGAAATAATAAGTTTGAAGACTCTAAGTCTAGTGGTAGAAATCCCACTTCATCAATTATTAATAACTTGTATTTGGTAAAAAATTTTAATCTTTGCTCTAATCTATTTTCTAAATGAGCTCTTTTTAATTGTAAAACTAAATCATTACACGAAATAAAATAGGTAGATATTCTAGCTTTAGCTGCTTCAATTCCTATAGAAGTAGCTAAGTGTGTTTTTCCTACACCAGGACTACCTATGAAAATTAAATTTTCATTTTTAGTTATAAAATTAAGATATTTAAAGTTTAGTATTTGTTCTTTATTTATAGAAGGTTGAAAGTTAAAATCGAAGTCATCCAATGTTTTTATAAATGGGAAATTGGCGACTTTTACACATGCATTCATAGCTCTTTCGGCTCGCAGGCTACATTCAGATTCAGAAAGCTCATACAATGCGTCTATAATCGTTTTAGAGCCATCATTTATACTATCTATATATTTATCCAATAGCTGGCTTGTTTTGATTAATCCAAGCGTTTCTAAGTTGTTAATTAATTTGTTGTAATTATTCATGTGATACATCTCCAATTTTACTTAATAATTTTAGGTTATTTAGTGCCATATCATCTATGTTTTTATTATTGTCATTTAGCCTATGTTTTAAGGCTTCTGTATAATGATTTACATCATAATTTATTTTATTTTTAGTTAATTCGTGTGTTGTGATTAACTCTGTGTTAAAATAAATATAGAGTTTATTGGCTATTTCTAACAATTTAACTCGTTTGCCAATATAACTCTTAGGTACAGAGTATCCATTACCTTTATATGGAACTAATAGTGTTGGTGGCACTGTTTTGGTTTCAACCGTAGATACATAATTATCCAAGAGTATTCTATTTGGTATAGGTGATAGATACTCTTTTTCTTTTTTAAACAAGGTTATAGGTGGTAAATTAGTACTTTGATTAACTTCATTGTTTGCCTGAGATGTTATTTTATTTAGTATTTCAATTAATTCTGCCTCGCTTTTAAATTTATGGTTATATGGTTTAAGCCAGTTTAAAAAGCGATTAGCTGATTCAACTTTACCTTTTGTTTGTGGTGTATATGGCCTACAAAGCTTAATTTTAACACCTGTATCTCTTTCAAACTGTAATATTTTAGGATGTTTTTTCTTGGTGCCATTTTTAATAGATACAACCGCGCTCATATTATCAGTTTTTATAGTTTGTGGTAGCCCACCGATGCGATTAAATGTATCAATCATGCACCTTAAAAAATCTTCTGTAGTTCTAGTTTTAGAATAGATAAAAACATGTTCTCTAGAGTATCCTAAAGTAGCTCCAAATACATTAAATTTAAAAACTTCACCCAAAGAAGATATCATTTCAATATCCTCTTTCCAATCTACCTGTAATTGTTCACCAGGCAATGTTTCATACCTAATATGTGGGATTTCTTTAATCCCTTTTCTTTTTATACCTAGTTTAAGTGTATAGTGTTTTAATCCATTATAGTTAATTCGATCTTTCTCATATTTTTGTGCTAAATATTGATATAGTGCCATAATTGTCACGCTATCCTCTTTCATAATTTGTGTTATCTCATCTTTATATTTTTCATACTTGCTAGTTTTATCTTTACGCGCTTTTCTAACAATACCTCCATTAACGTAATACTTTTTAATTGTATGTCTATTAACATTATATTTTCTTTCTAGTGATGAAAAATTTGGCTTAATCTTCATATCTCTATACATTTGTAATTCTCCTAATAAGTTTGTTTCTACTATCATTGTCTTAATCCTCCATATTGCAATATGTAGGATTATAACAAAAAAAGAATAACTATTAATTCAAATATTACCATTATTGGTAATTGTTATTTGAACTAATTTGGTTATTCTTATTTTACTATTTACA
>CASDXH010000067.1 GCA_949285105.1 uncultured Mycoplasma sp.
TATTATTTCCAGATAGATTATGTGATATAAAATAGTTGTTATCAAGCGATTTAAAAGATAACCTAAAAATGAGTTTCTCCAAAAATCGCTACACTACCTTTAACTTTGAAATGATGTTTTTTACATTTAAATCTAAATTTTTCTAAATGAATAATTTATTTAAGTAATAGTTTCTTCTACTTTTTAGAAAGTCGATTATACTTTCAAAATGGTTTATTTGCTTACTAAAATGAAATAATAATTTACTAATCTTTGTTTGTTCGTCTTTATTATCTACAAATCAAACCTTTAAAAATTTCAGTGTTTTTTTACTCAAATTTGGTTGCGTTCCTTGTTCGGAATAATTTACAAAAAAGCGTTTCGTTTTATTAGTTTGCAATAAATGAAATAAATAATATAAATCAATTTTTGATACAATTATCCCCAAAATAGATTGTGGTAATGCAACATCAATTAAATTTATAGCAACTTCTCCAATTGACGCATATATTGATAGTAAAATATTATTTTTCGGAAATATGAAAGACGATGAATCTAAAATAGCTTGATCTGATATGTACTTTTTAGTACATTTCAAATAATTTTTATCAAAATCTGAAATAGAACAAAATGGTATATTACCAGAATAATAATCTTTGTTTGTAGATGCTGGTGTTCCTCCAGATTTTACAAATGAACACAAATTGAACAAATTATCACATTTATATTTTGATTCACCATTGTTAAATTCTTTAAATCTTAGATGAGGAAATAAATCATTGTCTATATATAATTTATTTAAATAATACTTCTTTTTTAGTAGACACAACTGTAGTTTTCTCTCCCATAATTCTATATGTTTGTCTAGAAGTGAAAAAAACTTACTTATTTTTATTTGTTCATTTATGCTAGGTATTAATATAGAAAATTTTAAAAAATCAGTTTTAGGTAGATTATATCTTGTTGAACCCTGAGATATATTAAACATTTTCTTTCTAAAATTATATGAACTGAAATATATATTTATATATTCTTGGTATATAGAATTTCTAAATTCATTTTTTAATCTTATTCCAAAACAAAAGCTATTAAGATAGCAACAAAAATCATCTAAATATATCGAAGAAAAACCTAATTCATCTTTATTTTCTGAGGAAATTGTTATCAATATATCACCATGAAGAACTTGATTTTGTTTGCCATTTAATATAAATGGTAATAGACTGTCTTTTTTAACAATTTTGTTATTATATATTTGAATATATGGAATGTATGTTGATGAGTTATCATATTTTGATATATCGAAATTTTCTTTTTTCATTCCTGTTAATCCTGTATATGAATTAAAACAATCTTTTATAAAAATTTCATTATATTGTTCTTTATAGTTCTTAAACCTTAAAAAAGGTAAAGTAAATTGTAATTCTTTTAACCTATTTTAACGATATTTAGTACTGTCTCAATTTTTGGAGAAACTCATTCTAAGAAAAAAGTTTAAAACAAATTTTAGAAGTGAGTTGTGTCAAAAAAACCAGAAAACAAAGATGAATTAAATATACAAGAATTATTAAAAAATAGTGGTGTTTAATCTATGTTAGATTTAAACAAACTAATTGGTAAGATTAAAAAAACATTTTATTTAATATACTTTAGATGCTGAATTTGATGAACATATGGGTTATCAAAAACATGATTAAAATTCTAGAGATATTTCTAACAATTATATAAAAGGAAAAACCAAGAAAACAATCTCAACCGATAATGGAAAAATTCATATTAAAGTTCGTGTAAAAGATCTTTTGTTAACTTGTTGTGATAATTTGAAGGGGATATCAGAAGCTTTAAAAGCTGCATTCCCAAATGTTCACATTCAAAAATGAGTTATCCATCAAATAAGAAATTCTAGAAAACATGTCTCTCCAAAAGATGTTGTATCGTTTACAAGTGATATGAAAAAAATTTATAAATCACAAAGCTATGATGCAGCTCTTAAAGCACTTGATTCTTTTGAAAAATCTTAATGAGAAAAATATCCATATGCTATCAAGTCATGAAAAAATAATTTTGATGAATTAGTAACATTTTTTGACTATCCAACAGAAATTAGAAAAATGATCTACACAACAAACACAATAGAAAATCTAAATAGAAAT